>JACQAG010000024.1 GCA_016195085.1 Pseudomonadota bacterium
CCGCGTCAACCTCATGCATCGAAAGCCAATTGCCCACCTGCTCAACCCACTGCCAGGGCCAAGTCTCAATAACTCCCAATTGACCCTTCAATGCATCTGAATCTAAACCGGACAGCCGTGGGCTTGACCCGGCAATCCATCTTGTTTTGTACGATGGATGCCCGGATCAAGTCCGGGCATGACGACAAAATAGGCAGGTAGCCTGACGCCCCGCTGGCGGCGACGCAAGGCCGACGACCTCGGCCGGGATTCAACGCATGAAGCGGATGGACCCTGCGGTCCGCCTGCCCCCATCATGGCCCATGGCCGGCCAACGCCCCGCATCCGCCGAGGATCAGGCTCGCAGCATCGCCACCAGAGCAGCGGCGCTGGACTGGCCCGAGATCGCAGCCTCGCTCGATGCGCGGGGCTATGCCACCACCGCGCCGCTGATCGAGCCTCAGCAATGCCGCGCCCTCGTCGCGCTCTACGGCGATGCCGGCCGCTTTCGCTCACGCGTGGTCATGGAGCGGCATGCCTTCGGCCGCGGCGAATATCAGTATTTCTCCTACCCGCTGCCGGAACCGGTGGCCGCCCTCCGGCAGGCGCTCTATCCGAACCTGGTGCCGGTCGCCAACCGCTGGAGCGAGGCTCTTGGGCGGGCCGATCTCTACCCGCCGCAGCTCCCGGCATTTCTGCGGCACTGCCATGCGGCCGGACAGACGCGGCCGACGCCGCTCATGCTCAAATACCAAGCGGACGACTACAATTGCCTGCACCAGGATCTTTATGGACCGCTCGTCTTCCCCCTGCAGGCGACCATCCTGTTGAGTGCCCCCGGCACGGACTTCGAAGGCGGCGAATTCCTGCTCATGGAGCAGCGGCCGCGGGCCCAGTCCCGGGGCGAGGTGGTGCCGCTGGCCCAGGGCGAGGCGGTGATCTTCGCGGTCCACCACCGGCCGGTCGCCGGCAAACGCGGCCCCTACCGGGTCAATCTCCGCCATGGGGTGAGCCGAGTGCGCTCCGGCCACCGCTTCACCCTCGGCCTCATCTTCCACGATGCGGCGTGACGGTGCCCCCACCCTGCAACCCTCTCCCACCCCTGAGCTTCTGTCGAAGGACGGCGGGGGCGGGAGCCATGATCAATCATGCGTCTTGTCCCCTCCCCCAGCGCCGACGCGCGAGGGCGGGAGGACGATTTTTGGGCTCCCTCCCCCAACGTGTTGGGGGAGGGTCGGGGTGGGGGCACACGGTGTCGACCACGGACAGCCCAGCTAGTGTCCCGCCCCAGAAATTCGTCAGCGAATTTCTGGGGCGGGACACTAATCAATTGAATCTAGTGTGATGATTCCGAAGTTCGGTGACGAACTTCGGAATCATCACACTAGGGACCGATCAGCTCGGCGCGAAAGAATGCGACCTCTCGATTGAACGCGTCGGTCGCCGCTGGCTCTGCCCAAGTGGAATGGCGATGCTTCTCGCCGGGATAGACGACAAGCTCGGCGCGACCGCCGAGTTGTCTCGCGAGGCTGACCAGGTTCTGGCCCGAGAGCAGGGGGACGTTATCATCGGAGTCTCCGTGCAACGCCAGCAATGGCGGCAGGCGTGTCGTCCGGAGGCGCTGCTCGTCATTCGGAATGAAGCCATAAAAGACGACGAGCGCCGTGACACGCGGATCACGAGCGCTGACGAAGGCGAGTGCGCCGCCGAGCGAGAAGCCGAGTAAGCCGATACGCCCCGATGCGTCCGGCCGCCGCAGGATGGCAGTCGTCGCGTCGGCCACGGTGATAGCCCATTCATCCCAACAGCTGCAGTACCAGTTCGAGCCAGGTCTAAAGTACGGCACGAGATAAGCGTCAATGCCGCTCGCAGCGAGCGCCCGCGCATGGTGCGCATAGGACTGCGGGTTGATCTCAAGGCCGCTCGACCCGTGCAACATCAGCACGGCGGGCCGCAATGCTGCAGTCGCCGCTGCGTAACGCGTGACTGTGACCGCGCGGCCACCACTATCGAAGGTCAATTCCTCGGGGACCAGTTCGGCCGCCACGCCGGATTGCGCGAGCAGGGTGGCGCAAGCGAGTGCGACCACCAGCCGATGCAGCGGTAAGATCATGCCGGCTGGCATAGTAGCCGATCGAAGCATCGAATGCCCCCACCCCGACCCTCCCCCGCGTATGACGCGAGGGAGGGAGGACGATTTCCTGCTCCCTCCCCAGCCTTCGGCAGGGGAGGGTTGGGTGGGGGCATCCACACGGTCCGTTGTATGCTGGCGCCTCATGCAGTCACGCGAGGCGCCAATGCCTTTTTGCGTTCCGGCGAAGGTCTTCGTCCGGCTCGCGCTCGCCCACTGCCTCGCTCTGGTTCTCTACGACTCGGCCCTCGCCCAGGACTTCCGTCTGCTGTTCGACGGCACCAGCCTCAAGGGATGGCATGTGAGCGCTGCCAGCGACCACAGCCGGACGAGCGCCCATCGATCCGGCGGCCGGTGGACGGTCGAGGCCGGCGCCATCATCGGTACCCAGGATCAGCCGGGAAATGGCGGGCTCTTGCTGAGCGACGATGAGTTCGGCGATGTCGAGATCGAGCTCGAGGCGAGGAACGATTTCGGCATCGACAGCGGCATCTTCCTGCGCTCGACCGAAGCCGGTGCCGCCTATCAGTGCATGGTCGACTATTATCCCGGCGGCACCATCGGCGGCGTTTATGGCGAGGGGCTCACCGGCGATCTCCATGTCCGCAACTTCAGCTTCCTCGATCGGCCCGAGCTGATCGAGCTCGTGGATGGGCCGTTTCCGCTGCCGGTGGCGCCCGGCCAATGGCCGAGCCTCTGGCGCGTCGGCCAATGGAACCGCATCCTTGTGCGCATCGAAGGCAACCCACCCCGCATTCGCTCGGCCATCAACGGAATCACGGTCATGGACTTTACGGATAAGGAGCTGCGGCTCGGAGCAAGCGGCCGGATCGGGCTGCAGCTGCATGGCGGCGAGCAATTCTGGGGCTTGGCCGTGCGCTACCGCGATCTTCGCATCCGCCGGCTGGATTAAGCTCCAATTCAAGGACCGGTGTAGCTCACCTTCCAAACCGTCCGCCCGGCATCATCGGCGATCAACAGCGCGCCGTCCTTGGCTATGGCGAGCCCGACCGGCCGGCCCCAGACGATCGCATTGGTGGTGCCGCCGAGGCGGAAGCCCGACGCGAAGGTCTCGTAGCCGGGCTCCGGCTTGCCCGCCTTGAAGCGCACGCGGACCACGGCATAGCCCGTGGGCACGGAGCGGTTCCAGGAGCCATGGTGGCTGACGAAGGCATCGCCCCGATACTCGGCGGGAAATTGCGTGCCCTCGTAGAACACCAACCCCAAGGGTGCCGAGTGTGAGCGGAACAGCACGTCCGGCACCAACGCCTTGGCTCTGAGATCGCCGCCCTTCGCCTCCAACCCCGGCTGCGGATTGGCGCCGATATAGGAGTAGGGCCAGCCATAGAAGCCGCCCTCGACCACGCGGGTGAAATAATCCGGCACGAGATCGTCGCCGAGCCCATCGCGCTCGTTGACGACGGCATAGAGCTCCCTGGTGCCCGGCCTGAGCGCGATGCCGACGGGATTGCGCAGGCCGCGCGCGAAGCTGCGTCCCTTCGCCGCTCCCGGCTCGAACACCCGGATGCTGGCATAGGGCTCGGGCTCCTCGGCCAGGTTGGAGAGCGAGCCGATGGCGGCGTAGAGCGTGCCGTCCGGAGCAAAGGCGATGGTGCGGGTCCAGTGGCCGTAGCGCGGACCCATTTCGCCTTGTGCCGTCACCGGCTCGGGCTTGCTCCGCGCCGTCTTGTCGCCATTTGCGTAGGCAAAGCGCCACACCGCCTCGACATCGCCCACATAGAGCGCGCCGTCGCGAAAGGCGAGGCCGTGGGGCATGCGCAGCCCGGTCGCAAACGTGGTGCGCTCGGCGGCGGCGGCGGTGCCGCCGGGGTCGAGGAAGCGGGTCACGATGCCCTCTTCGGTCTCGGCCAGAAACACATCGCCATTGGGTGCCACCGCGAGATTGCGGGCCTCCCCCAGATTCTCCGCGAACAAGGTCGCGGTAAACCCCTGGGGCACGCTCGGACGGGTATCGCGCGGGCGGGCGACGATCTGGGGCGGACGCGTGGCGCTGGGGGTGGCGCGCGGCGGCGGCAGGTCGGCGGGGGTGACGACCACCCGGTCGCCGGGTTGGGTCATCTGCGCGTTGCCCGTCGGGGGACCGACGAGGAGGGCGAAGAGGCCGAACGCGCTGGCCAAGCCGAGAGGAACGCCGCACTTTTGGGAGATTAACCCGGACATGGGGCCGACGCTCCTTTCGCGGAAAGCCGCGGTCGATCGCATCCAGGGCCAGTGTGCCGGGCGGGACCGGGAGGCTCAAGGGAACCGGAGCCGGAAAAGATAAAAAGCGAATTAATCTTTCTTTAAAACTTCGCTGATATATTGTAGTTGAGAAACCAGGTCCGCCTACACGCACAGGAGGGATCCGTTCCGTGCCGAATAACGTCGAAGCGAAGAGCTCATCACCGGCGGAGACGCCGCCGCCCTCCTCCAACCTTGCCGACCATGAAAAGGACTCGCTGCATATCCTGCCGCTCTCGGCGATCCCGCTGAAGACCCCCGGTCTGCAGAAATGGCACCTCACCAAGAATGTCCGCCTGGAAACGGTGGTCGAGATCTTCAGTCTCGGCAAGCAAGTGAGCGGCCAGGTCGGCGTCGAGGAGCTGCACAAGTATTTCGACGATCGCAAGAATGTGCACGATGACCTGATCGTTCTAAGGAAGCTCGCCTCCCTCAACAGCTATGATGTCTACACCCTGCGCATCCAGCTACGCCGTCTCGGCGTCGTCGTCACCTCCCAGGACGCGCTTCAGCTCTCCGAAGCGAAGAAGCAAGAGCTCGTGCAGTTCATGCGCGCCTTCACCCGTCCGCTCATCCAGAAGGTCTATGGCGGCCTCGACGCGCAGATCACCGACTTCGACCAGCTCGTCGGCCTGTTCTCCCACCCGGACCGCGGCGAAGCCTTGCGCAACTTGCAGGTGCTGGCCGACCGCCTGCAGGTGGGCCTGACCGACATCCCGAACTTCCTCGAGGAATACGGCGACGTCTTCCTGTCGATGGCCTACTACCGCAGCGTCTTCATGCAGATCCGCCCGCATCTGGCCGGATTCAGCCAATGGACGAAGGAGGCAGCGGCCACCTACCAGCTCCGCGGCGATGCCGGCTTCCAGAAGAAATGCACGGGCATGCTCAACACCCTCGATCGCCTCGGCCTGGCCGTCCTCGCCATCCTCGAGGGCTTCGAGGAGACGGCGAAGACCTTCTGGAACGACATCACCATGGAGTCCTTCGGCAAGCTGCGCGAGACGGTGACGCGCCAGCACGCGCTCATCGGCGGGTTGCTGTGCGGCCTCTACGTCAAGCTGCGCATCTGGGGCGAGAATTTCCTCGGCAAGCGCCTCAACCCGGAGAAGAGCGCCGGGTTCATCCTTTCCGACATGTTGCCGGGGCTGGAGATCATCACCGGCCTGAGCAAGGTTTATGTGAAGCCGATAATCGACGAGCCGCCGATGATCGTCGCGGTCGTCTAGAGGGCACCGGCGCGCGGCAGCGCTCGAGCCCGGCCGTTTCGCGCTCTCTCATCCCTCGCCGGGCTTAAGCGCCGCCTTCTTGAGGAGATAGGCGCCCTGTCCGATGCCGAAGCTCGCAAGCAAGGTCGAGTCGACATCGGGGAGCGTGACCTCCCTCGCGAGCTTGAGCTCACCCAGGAAATGGAAGGTGCTGAGCGCAAAGATCGCAACCGAGCCGAGCGCAATGAGGATCATTTGAAAGTCCCCGAGATCCGCTTGTCGCCGATCGTTCTGGACGAGATCGGTCAGCAGGTTGGGACGCGCCGCGGATGGCTTCGGCACGGGCTCGTTCGGCTGCGCGGCATTCTGCACTTTCTGCGTGGTGATCACCTTGGCGCCGCCGAAGGAGAGCGCGCTCAAGCCGGAAAGCGCCAATAGATTCTCGGTAATCTGCACACCGCCGATGTAATCCGAGCCGAGATAGAGATAGCGCAGCGCGACGGTGGCGATATAGGCCGTCGCCAAGGCGGCGAACCACAACGCCAACTGCGTCTGCGAATTGCTGTAGCGGTTGTCTGCGCCGATCAGGAATGCGAGCGGAGAACGGGCGAGCATGCCGGCGGCAAGCAGGCAGAGCACGGCGAATGCGACCGCCAACGCCAAGAGCCGGTGCGTCCTCTCCACCGGCCGACGGATCTCCTGGAGCTGCTTTAGCTGCGTCGGCTTGGTCGAATCGTCGGCACTGAACTTGACGATGTCGCCCTTCCTCGCTTTTGCGAGCGTTTCCGCGGCCGCCGGATCGGCGATGGTCAAGGTCTTGTCATGGAAAGGTGCCGGCAGCGTCAGCACGGCCGTTCCCTTATCGGGATCATGGCTCTTGAGCACGCCTTCCATGACACCGCTCTTATCGGGCGGTTGGGCATCCTGGGCTCGGCCTGGCTGGGAAGCGAGTGGAAGCGACAGCAGCAATGCCACAGCCAGCAAAACGGAGCGCATGCGATCCCCCCATCTCATGTGCGCGCGATGGTCGACCCCGCGCGCTACTTCACGGCGTTCCACGCGGCAACCGCCTCTTGGAACGAGCCGTAGCCAAGCTCCGGCGCCAAGCTATCGCGATGCATCCGGAGCGGCTGATTGCTGACATTCCCGCCGATCCACAGATCCGCGAAGGCGGCGATGGCATCGACCTCGGCCTGCTGTACGGCATCCATGTCGAGATCGACGAGGTGGGTGAACTGCGCGGCGGTCATCGGCTTGTCGAGGGGGCCCGGCGCTCGCCACTGCCCTGGCTTTCCCATGGGGCTGATGAGGGGATTCATGCGCACGATCCGGCTCATCGCGGGCGACCGGACGCCGGCGCCGCTCCCGGTCATGACATGCGCAAGGAAGCTAGCGACATCCGGTGGATCGTCGAGGATCGAGGTCGCGAGCTTGCGCAGATCGGTAACGAGGCCGGGCTCGACGGTTGCCTGCACATAGGGCGACTTCGGCGGATCCGCCGGTGTCGGCCATGGCAGCACGACCGTCGCCGTGCCGAGGCTGAGCGCCGCGATGTCCGCGGGCTTTTGCCCCATGACGATCGCCTCGGTGACCGCGGCCAGGACCGGATTGTTGCAACCGGTGACGCCGCCGTCCCAGAACCGTCCGGGCCCGTCGGGAAACATCGCCGGCGCATCGAAATAGTTCACGGGCGCATTGGTGGAGGCGTGGATCGCTTCTGCGAGTGTCACGCTCGCGGTCTCGCCATGCCCCCATTGCGGACCGGCCGCGGGCGCCGAGCGGAAGAAACTGGCGGTGTTGCGGTCGTAGTCGAAGCCGATGATGAGGAGATGGACGTTGTCCGCAAAACCGGTGCGGTGCACGCCGTCGGCGGCCTTGGTGAGGAGTCGATTGCCGCGCTCCGGCAACAGGTTCTGCAGGGCCACGAGCTTGTTTTTGGCGCTGTATTTGGGGCCCATGCCCGTCAGATCGCGCAGCACCCGGTCACCCCAGGAGCTGGTCGGCGAGAATATCGCTCGGCGCTTCGCCTCATCCTCGAAATAGCCCAAGAGATCGCCGAGGCTCAGATTCTCGACGAGGCCGCCAAGCACGAGGCTGCCGCCGGAATTTGCCGCGACGAGATCGAACTCCGCGAGCACCTGGTGTCCCTTGGCGTCGGCGCCAAAGAGCGTCATGAGGGCGCGCACTTCAATGAGCGCCCAGGCGCCGCCGCCATCGAGCGATAAGATGCGATAGGCCATGGTTACCCCCGGTGAGCCTGCGCAGCCGCGAACAGCCGCCAAAAGTATGCAACCATAAGTGGATTGTGGCGTCCAGGGAAAAACAGACCCCGGGCACGCCGACCGCACCCTCGCGGCACGGGGACGGATTGGACTACCCTCAGGCATCGCCAGGACGATGCACGACAAGTGGAGAGCGACGATGACCGACGACACCGCCAACGGCGTGGAGAACGAGGACAGTCTCCGCGCCCTGTACCCGCCGGTCTCGGAGCTGGCGCGCATGAAGCAGATCGACCGGCTGGACCGGCACGCGCGCGCCTACATCAAGCTCTCGCCCTTCCTCCTCATCGGCTCCATGCGGCCGGGGTGCGGCATGGATGTGAGCCCGCGGGGCGATCCGCCGGGCTTCGTCGCCGTCGTTGACGACCGCACCCTCGTCATCCCCGACCGCCCCGGCAACAACCGGCTGGACACGCTGTCCAATCTGGTGGAAGCGGCCGAGGTCGGGCTCCTGTTCATGATCCCGGGCATCGAGATGACGCTGCGCGTCAACGGCAAAGCCTCGCTCACCCAAGATCCGGTGCTGCTCCGCCAAGCGGAAATCAACGGCAAGCGCCCCAGGCTGGCGATCAAGGTCGTGGTCAGCGAGGTGTTCTTCCACTGCGCCAAGGCGCTCCGGCGCGCCAAGCTATGGGAGGAGGACCATCGCCAGAAGCCGGGTGCCTTGCCCTCGATCGCACGCATCATCTGCGAGCAGACCGGAGCCACCCACGTCGACGTCGATGCGGTCGAGCGCACCAGCGAGGAGCGGTTGAAGACGCATCTGTACTAGCATTTGGACTCATGTGCGCGCCGCCATTCGCCTTTGCGGCTGCGGGCTGATGCAGGTCGCTGGTCATTCCCACCCCTCGCCACTATGTTTTCGCCCATGGCAACGCTTGGCGATGTGGCTTGGCGGGCTGGCGTCTCGGCTGCGACGGTTTCCCGTGTCCTCAACCATCCCGCGAAAGTGAGCCTGGAAATCCGCGAGCGCGTCATGCGTGCGGTGAGCGAGCTCGGATACCTCAGAGATGGGGCGGCGCGGGCGCTGGCCTCACGTCATTCCCTGACGATCGGCAAGGTCGTGCCAACACTCGGCATCGGGATCTTCGCAGCCGGTGTTCAGGCGTTGCAGCGACGCCTAGAAGAATTCGGCTATCAGCTTTTGGTCGCCGCCAGCGACTATGATCAGGAAAAAGAGGCGCGGCAAGTTCGGGCCCTCATTGAGAGGGGCGTCGATGGCATCGCCCTGGTCGGCCATCGGCACGCACCCGAGGTTTATGAACTCCTGCGGTCGCGCAAGCTCCCATACGTCAATACCTACCAGTTCGATGGGCAGAACCCGCATCCTTGCATTGGATTCGACAATCGGGCTGGTGCCTATCGCCTGACGCGCTGCCTCATCGATTTTGGACATCGCCGCTTTGGCATTATCACCGCTCCTTCCAGCCTCAACGATCGGATCGCGGCGCGGCTCACGGGCGTGCTCGACTGCTTGAGGGAACATGGCATCACCGCCGCTCCGGAATATGTCGTGGAGGTGGCGCAGACGATCGTCGATGGCCGAGCGGCGACGCGGATGCTTCTGTCTCAGCACTCCGATCTGACCGCAATCTTTTGTACCACCGACACGCTGGCCATCGGCGCTCTCTTGGAATGTCACAAATTGGGCATCGGGGTGCCGGAGCAGATCTCGGTCGCTGGTTTTTCGGATCTCGAGATCGTCTCCCAGCTGGATCCGCCGTTGAGCACCGTGCACATCCCGGCTGACCGAATTGGGACGATGATTGCCGATTTCCTACTTGACTGCATCGACGGTCGAGCCGGCCCAAAGAAGATCGAACTCGAGGCCGACGTGGTCATTCGGCAATCGACCGGACCGGTGCGCGCCGCGAATAAATCCCGACGCCGCCGCGCTGGGTCATCCGGCCGATCCTAGGAGACCGCTGCAACCACCTTGACGGGAGCGCGCGGACTTGCTAGCGTGAAAGCGCTATCACTTAACTATATCAGTGGCTTAATGCGGAAATTGGCGGTGAGCATCGGTGTTTGGGTGCATTGGCGACCCATGATCGGCATCGCGGCGCCTGGCTGATGACAACGACGATAAAGACAGGGGGGAAGGCACCATGAAGATTTGTTTGAGACTGTTCGCGCTGGCAATGCTGGTCGCAATGCCTGCGATGCTGGTTGCGCCGTCGACGCGCGCCGAAAGCACGCTCGACAAGATCCTCAAGGAGAAGAAGATCCGGGTTGCCATCGACGTTGGCAATCCGCCCTTCGGCATTCTCGACAAGGACGGCCAGCCCGACGGCTCGGATGTCGCCGTCGCCCGACAAATGGCGAAGGACATGGGCGTCGAGCTCGAATTCGTGCAAGTGCCCTCGACCGGCCGGATCCCGGCGCTGCTTTCGGGCCGCGCCGATGTCACCATCGCCTCCATCTCGGTTACCACCGACCGAGCCAAGGCGGTGATGTATTGCAACCCTGACGGGGCGCTCTCAATCGTCATCTTCGGGCCGCAGAGCGTTGCCATCAAGACACCCGCCGATCTCACCGGCAAGCGCATTGGAATCACCCGCGCAACGCTCGAAGAGGCGACCGTGCCGAAGATGGCGCCGCCAGGCACCAACATCGTCTGGTTCGACGAGATCGGCGCCACGATCCAGGCGCTGCTCTCGGGCCAGGTCGACGCGGTCGCCATGACCTCCTTCGCCGGCAAGACCGTGGCGGACGGCAACCCGGACAAGAAGATCGAGAACAAGTTGCTGGTGACGACCGCCTATTACGCCCCGATTGTACGGCCCGGCGATTTCGAGCTGCGGCGGTGGATCAACACCTGGATATTCGTCAACACGAACAACGGTACACTCGCCACGCTCTATAAGAAGTACACCGGGATCGATCTCCCGCCGCTGCCCGTGTTCTAACCTCGGTCCGTGAGCCGCCGCGGCGTTCTCGGCACGACGGCGTTCGCGTGCACGTCGCGGCATCCCTGCCCGCCGGCTGACGGGAGAGATCTGGCGTGAACTACGTCTTTCAGTTCAACGTCGTCTGGGATCACTTTGCGGAGCTCTTGGCGGGCGTGTTGCTGACCATTCAGCTCTCCGCCACGGCGATGGCATTGGGACTTTGCCTTGGCATCGTCTGTGCCTATGGGAAGTCGGCGGGGCCGAAGCCGGTGCGCTGGCTGGTGGCGGGCTATGTCGAGCTCATTCGCAATACGCCGTTCCTGGTACAGATTTTCATCTTCTATTTCTCGCTGCCGGTGATCGGCATCCGCCTCACCGCGAACACGGCAGCACTCGCCGCGATGACGGTCAATCTCGGCGCTTACGCAAGCGAGATCATCCGCGCCGGGATTGAGGCAATACCCCCGGGTCAGGTCGAGGCGGCGCGCGCGCTCGGCCTGAAGCGTCTGGGGATCTTCCGTTTCATCATCATCTTCCCGGCGCTGAAGACCGTCTATCCGGCACTCGCCAGCCAGTTCATCTTGCTGATGCTGAGTTCGAGCGTGGTCTCGACGATCTCCGCGGTCGAGCTGACGGCGATCACCAGCTCGCTGCAATCGACCACCTTCCGCGCCTTCGAGTTCTATTTCGTTGCCACCGGCCTCTACCTCGCCATGGCGCTCGGCTTCAGAGCCGGCTTGAGTACGATCTACTGGGCCGTGTTCCAGCGCGGCCGGCCAGCCTGAGGGTGTGATGGGGCGCAGCTTCGGCACTGGCGAGTTCCTCTACCTCCTCAAGGCGATCCCCTGGACCTTGCTGCTCTCGTTCGGGGCCCTCCTCGGCGGCGGCGTTGTCGGGATCTTGGTCGCGATCCTGCGCATTGCGCCGGTTCGCCCGCTGCGCTGGCTTGCGATCGGCTATATCGAGCTGTTTCAGGGCACCCCTGTGCTGATGCAGCTCTTTGTCACCTATTACGGGCTTGCCGTTCTCTTCAACATTCAAGTAGGTGCTTGGCCGGCAGTGCTGCTCGCCTTCACGCTCTACTCTAGCGCCTTTCTCGGCGAGATTTGGCGCGGCTCTATCCAAGCCATTCCGCGCGCTCAATGGGAGGCCGCGGAATGCCTGTCGCTCAACTTCCCCAAGCAGCTCTGGCTTGTGATCCTCCCGCAGGCGGCGCGCATTTCAATCCCGCCGACCGTCGGCTTCGCCGTCCAGCTCATCAAGAGCA
Organism: Pseudomonadota bacterium; assembly: GCA_016195085.1. Classification (NCBI taxonomy): domain Bacteria; kingdom Pseudomonadati; phylum Pseudomonadota; species Pseudomonadota bacterium. Next base: position 12,000 of record JACQAG010000024.1, read on the forward strand.
CCTCGATCGCCGCGATCATCGGCTTTGTCGAGCTCACGCGCGCTGGACAGCTCATGACCAACACAACCTTCAAGCCGATGATCGTCTATCCGATCGTGGCGATGCTGTATTTCATCCTGTGCTGGCCCTTGTCGCTGCTGGCTCAGAGGCTCGAACAGCGGATCGATGCCGCTCTCGGAGTGAAACAGCATTTCTGAGCAGTTTTGTCAAATGCGCGCAGCTCCGCTATGTCAACAAATTGGAGCGGTCCGATGTCGGCACGAAGTTTCAGCACCGTCGTTGTGTTAGCTCTTCCGGTATTGGGTGAAAAGCGGACACACCAGCAAGGTCGGCGGATCGACGTGAATGATCCACAGCGGACGTTGCGCGCGAAGCATATCCTCAAACGGGTGGCCGGATCGCCCCCAGCAGCATCTCCGGGGCGATCGACGGCCGCCCCGTCCCGGAATACAGCGCCGCGAAGTCCGCACAGTGATCACAAAGCGCCGCGCTCGCGATCTCCCGGACCGCCAGAAGCGGATGGTCCTGCCGAACCCGCTTCTCAAGATCGACGTAGGAAATCGATTCGCCGGATCGTTGATCAGACCCACGCATTCCTTACCCTCGACGAAACCTCCCGCCGAGTGATTCATGGACCCGCACACGTCGCTACGGGTTTTTCAACAGCCTGCTCGCGCGCGACGGAACACGGCTAGCGCGCGACGGAACACGGCGATGAATTCCAGCGCGACGCCCGAAGGCGTGCGCTGGGCGGGGTAGAGCGCCGCGAACTCGATCGCGATCCTCGGGCTGAACGGCCGGATCGCCACGCCGCGCGACTTGAATTCCTCGGCCATCAGCGGATCGACGATCGACACGCCCACCCCGGCGGCGACCAGCGAGCAGGCGATCTCGGTCAATTGCGTCTCGACGTGGATCGTGAACGCGACCCGTTTGGCGGCGAAGGCATGGTCGATGCGGTGGCGCAGCAGGGAGAACTGGCCGAGCGCGATGAACGGCTCGCCGCGGAAGTCCTTGGGCGTCAGGACCGCGCGCAGCGCCAGGCGGTGATCCGCCGGCACGGCGGCGACCGCGGTCAGGCCCTCGATCGACTGGCTGGTGACGCTCGGGAATTCGAACACATCAGAGGCGAAGCCGATGTCACATTGGCCCGAGGCGACCTGGTCTACCACGCTGCGCGAGCCGAGACCCTGAACCGCGATATGCAGCTTCGGGCGCTCCTTCAGGAAGTCGGCCACGACCCTGGGCAGGAACGAGGTCGCAAGCGCCGGGTAGGCGGCGATGCGCAGCGAGCCGGCGCGGCGCGAGCGCAGGTCGGTCGCGGTCTGCACGATCCGTTCGAGGCCGACGAAGGAGCGCTCGACCTCGTGGTACAGCGACAAGGCCTCGCTGGTCGGCAAGAGGCGCGTACCGACGCGCTCGAACAGCGGTAGGCTGACGGCTACCTGCAGGTCGCGGATCAGCCTGGAGACCGCGGGCTGCGTCACGTTCATGAGCTGCGCCGCGCTGGTAACGCCGCCGGTCAGCATGACGGCGCGGAACGCCTCGACCTGGCGCTGATTGAGACTGGGCATCCGTCCATAATATTCGATTATGGATTGGCCGCATAATTCGATTTGACGCTATGGCGATTGCCCTGTTCGATAGGCAGAACCGGAAGAAGCCGAACAACAACCTTTGCTATGGACTTGGAGGTGAGATGATGCGTTCCCTGCTGCTCGGCGGCCTGGCCGCCCTTGCCGTCGGTGCCGGCTCCGCCGCCGCCCAGACGCCGACCCTGACCCTCGGCCTCTATGGCGGGTCGTTCGAGAAGGCGATGCGTGAGACGGTCGTGCCGGCCTTCCAGAAGGAATTCAAGGCCGACTTCAAGTACGTCGCCGGCAACTCCACCGACACGCTGGCGCGGCTGCAGGCGCAGAAGGCGAAACAGGAGATGGACGTCGTCTTCCTCGACGACGGCGTTCTGTACCAGGCGATCCAGCTCGGGTTCTGCGCGCCGCTCACCGATGCGCCGATTTACAAGGACCTGCACGACATCGTCAAAGTCCCGGGCAACAAGGGCATCGGCCTCGGCTTCGTCGCCACCGGCTACACCTACAACACCAAGTATTTCAAGGAGAAGGGCTGGGCGGCGCCGTCCTCGTGGAACGAGCTGGCCGACCCGAAATACAAGAAGCTCCTGGCGATCTCGCCGATTACCGGCACCTACGGACTGCACGTGCTGGTGATGCTGGCGCGGGTCAATGGCGGCAGCGAAACCAATATCGACCCGGGCTTCAAGGCGATGGAGAAGGTGACGCCGAACATCCTCAGCTTCCCGCCGTCGCCGGCGAAGATGTCCGAGGCGCTGCAGGCGGGCGACGTGGCGATCTCGATCTGGGGTTCGGGCCGCAGCGTGGCGCTGGCCAATACGGGATTCCCCGTCGACTTCGTCTATCCGAAGGAAGGCGCGGTGTCGCTGATGATCGGCGTCTGCCCGGTGGCGAAGCCCGCCGCCTCAGACCTGGCGCAAAAGTTCATCCAGTTCAACTTCCGGCCGGAGGTCCAGGCGGTCTGGGCGAAGGAGCAAGGGGCGGGCCCGGCCAACAAGAACACCAAGCTCGAGCCCGACGTGGCGAAGCTGGTTCCCTACGGCCCGGAGCAGGTCAGCAAGCTCGTCGCGGTGGACTGGGACGTGATCAACAAGGAGCGCGAGAACTGGACCAAGCGCTGGCAGCGCGAGGTCGAGAAATAGGTCGGGGTCCGCTCTCTTGGCTTTCCTGGAACTGAGCGGCCTCGTCCAGCGCTACGGACCGGTCGTCGCGGTCGACGGGGTCGATCTCTCCGTCGAGCGCGGCGAGTTCCTGTCGCTCTTGGGTCCATCGGGCTGCGGCAAGTCGACCACGCTGATGGCGATCGCCGGCTTCGTCGATCCGACGGCGGGCCGGATCGTCGTCGGCGGGCGCGACATGGCCCAGGTCAAGCCCAATCGGCGCAACATCGGCATCGTCTTCCAGTCCTTCGCGCTGTTCCCGCACATGACCGCAGCCGACAACGTCGGCTTCGGTCTGGAGATGCGCGGCGTCGCCAAGGCCGAGCGGGCGCAGCGCGTCGCCGAGACCCTGGCGCTGGTGCGGCTGACCGAACTGGCCGAGCGCTATCCCAAGCAGCTCTCCGGCGGGCAGCAGCAGCGCGTGGCCTTGGCCCGCGCGCTGGTGATCAGGCCCGACCTGCTGCTGCTCGACGAGCCGATGTCGAGCCTGGACGCCAAGCTGCGCGAGGAGATGCGGGTCGAGATCCGCGACATCCAGCGCAAGGTCCAGATCACGACGATCATGGTGACGCACGACCAGGCCGAGGCGCTCTTGATGGCCGACCGCGTGGCGGTGATGGACCAAGGCAAGATCGTGCGCATCGGCAAGCCCTATGAGGTCTACGAGAACCCGGGCAGCGCTTTCGTGTCCGACTTCCTCGGCCGCACCAACCTCCTGCCCGCGACCGTGATCGGCCGCTCGGTCGGTCGGTTGCGGCTGCGCGTCGGCGAGATCGAGGTCGACGCGGTCGGCGAGGCGCCCGACGGCAAGGCTATGCTGTCGCTGCGCCCGGAGCGGCTGAGCTTCTCAGGCGAGGGCTTGCCGGGCCGGGTCGAAAGCTGCCTGTTCATGGGCGGGCAGTGGTTTTATCGCGTCGCCACGGCGATCGGGCAGTTGTCGGTGATCCGCCCGAACGAAGGCGGGGCGCATGTGGCGGAGGGCGGGTCGGTGCGCGTCGCCTGGCCACTCGACGCCGCGCGCGTGGTGCAGGGTTAGCGATGGCCACGTCACGTCTGCTCCCCTACGGGCTCAGCCTGCCGGCGGTGGCGGCGCTGACCGTGTTCATGGCCGCGCCCCTCGTCATGGTGCTGATGTTGAGCTTCAACAGCTTCACCATGGCGACCGGCATCCAGCCCGGGTTCAACTTCAAGAATTATGTCGAGGTGCTGGGCGACAATTACTTCCACACAATCTTCGGCCGCACCTTCGTGCTGGCGCTGTGGGTCACCGGCATCTCGATCCTGATCGGCGCGCCCGAGGCCTACGTGATCCATCGCATGCGTCCGCCATGGCGCTCGATCTTCCTCCTGGTGATCCTCGGGCCGCTGCTGGTCTCGGTGATCGTGCGCACCCTGGGCTGGGCGGTGCTGCTCGGGCGCGGCGGCATGGTCAACGTGGCGCTGGTGAAGCTTGGCATCCTCGAGCGGCCGATGGAGTTCATGTACAGCTTCACCGGCATGACCGTAGCGCTGGTGCACGTGCTGGTGCCGTTCATGGTCCTGTCGGTCTGGACCAGCCTGCGGCGGCTCGACCCGGCGGTCGAGGCGGCGGGCGTGTCGCTGGGCGCGTCCCAGGCCACCGTGCTCTGGCGCATCGTCCTGCCCCAGGCCATGCCCGGCATCCTCTCGGGCAGCCTGATCGTGTTCACGCTGGCGGCCAGCGCCTTCGCTACCCCGGCGATCGTTGGCGGCCGGCGACTGAAAGTCGCCTCCATGGCGGCCTATGATGAGTTCCTGAACTCGCAGAACTGGCCCTTGGGTGCTGCGATCGTCGTCGTGCTGCTGGTCGCGATGGTGGCGATCGTGATGGGCTACAACCGGATCGTGGAGGGCCGCTTCAAGCAGGTGTTCCAATGACCCGGACCAACGGCTCCCTGGCCCTGGCATTCCACGGGCTTTTCATCGCCTTCATCCTGGCGCCGCTGGTGGTCGTGATCCTGGTCGCCTTCACGCCGGAATCCTATCTGTCGATCCCCACCACCAAATGGTCGCTGCGTTGGTTCGAGGCGATCTGGTCGAGCGACTTTATCCCCGCTTTCTGGATCAGTGTCCAGGTTGCGACCGCGTCGGCGACCGTGGCGCTGCTCTTGAGCGTGCCCGCGGCCATCGCCACGGCGCGATTCCAGTTCGCCGGCCGCCAGGTGCTCTCCGCCTATTTCCTGTCGCCCTTGATGGTGCCGCATGTCGTCCTCGGCGTGGCGCTCCTCCGCTTCATGGCCGAGATGGGTCTGACCTCGAACATGGGCGCGCTGATCATGGGCCATGTGATCATCGTCCTGCCGTTTACCCTGCGCCTGGCCTTGGCGGCGCTCACGGGCATGAACCGGCATTGCGAATGGGCGGCCTGGTCGCTCGGCGCCTCGCAATGGACCGTGTTCCGGCGCGTGACCCTGCCGATGATCGTGCCCGGCCTCGCCGGCGGCTGGCTGCTCGCCTTCATCCAGAGCTTCGACGAGCTGACCATGACCGTTTTCGTCGCCTCGCCCGGCACGACCACCCTGCCGGTGCGCATGTTCCAGTACATCACCGACAACATCGACCCGATGGTCGCCTCGATCTCAACCGCGCTGATCGTGCTGGCGCTGGTCTTGATGGCGGTCATGGAGCGGGTCTACGGCCTGGAGCGCCTGTTGGCCGGGAAGGGGGAGGGTTGAGCGATCCTGATTTCATCGTCCTCGGCGGCGGGTTGGTCGGCAGCGCGATCGCCTATGGGCTGATCCGCCAGGGCAAGCGCGTGACGGTGCTGGACGAGGGCGACGTCGCGTTGCGCGCCTCGCGCGGTAATTTCGGCCTGGTCTGGGTGCAGACCAAGGGCCTGGGCATGCCGGCATACGCCGACTGGGCGCGGCTGTCGGTTGATGTCTGGCCGGAGTTCGCCAAGGAGCTGACCCAACGTTCGGGCATCGACATGAACTACCGCAAGCCCGGCGGGTTCCAGGTCGCGCTCGGCGAGAAGGACATGGAAGCGCGCATCGAGGTGATCGACAAGCTGCGCGCGCAGCAGGGCGCCGAGGGCTACGACTGCGAGATCGTCGAGCGCAAGCGCCTGGACAACATGCTGCCGGGCCTTGGACCGGAGGTGGTCGGCGGCACCTACTGCCCGCATGACGGGCATGTCAGCCCGCTCAGGCTGCTGAAGGCGCTGCACAAGGTGATCGCGGACTCCTATCGGCCGAACAGCAAGGCGACCGCGATCCGCGGCAGCGCGGGCGGGTTCCAGGTCGATGCCGGCGGCGTCACCCATGCCGCGCCCAAGATCGTGCTCGCCGCGGGCCTCGGAAACCTGCCCCTGGGCGAGATGCTGGGGTTCAAGCTGCCGGTGCGGCCGCAGCGTGGCCAGATCCTGGTGACCGAGCGCCTGCCGGCCTTCCTCGACTATCCACTCTCCGGCGTGCGCCAGACCGAGGAGGGATCGGTGCTGCTCGGCAGCTCGCGCGAGGAAGTCGGCTACGACAACTCCACGACGCCCGACGCCATGCACACCATCGCCGGCAACGCCCTGCGCATCTTCCCGCGGCTGCAGCACGCGCGCGTGGTGCGCGCCTGGGGCGCGCTGCGCATCCTGGCGCCGGACGAGTTCCCGATCTACCAGACCCTTCCCGGCCATGATGGGGCGATGGTCGCGACCTGCCACAGCGGCGTGTCGCTGGCCGGCGCGCATGCGCTTTGCTTCGCCAAGTACCTGGCGGACGGCGCCTTGCCCGAGCATTTCACCGCGTTCCACAGCAGGAGATTCGATGTTCCGAAGGCTTCATACGAGCTCGTCGACCCTGACCATCACGCTTGACGGCGTGGCGCTCAAGGTCGCGCCGGGCGACTCGGTGGCCGCCGCGGTGCTGGCCTCGGGCAATCCTGCCTGCCGCCAGACGCCGGTGACCGGCAGCGATCGCGCGCCCTTCTGCATGATGGGCGCCTGCTTCGACTGCCTGGTGGAGATCGACGGCGTGCCGAACCGCCAGGCCTGCCTGGTCGAGGTGCGCGAGGGCATGCAGGTGCGCCGCCAGGCCCGACCTACCCTTGTCGCGGACAGGTTGGCGTCATGAGCGGCGAGATCATCGACCTCGCGGTCATCGGCGCCGGTCCGGCCGGCATGGCGGCGGCGACTGTCGCGGCCGACCTCGGCCTCGACGTCACCGTGTTCGACGAGAACCCGGCGCCCGGCGGGCAGATCTATCGCGGGATCGAGGCGGTGGCGACCAAGCGCGCGTCCGACCTGGCGATGCTCGGGCCGGCCTACGAGGCGGGCAAGACGATCGTCAGCGCGTTTCGCGCCAGCAAGGCGAAACACCAGCCCAACACCAGCGTGTGGCTGGTGCAGAAGGATCGCCAACTGGGCATTGCATCGGGCGGGCGCGCCAGCATGGTCCAGGCGCGGCGCATCTTGATTGCGAGCGGCGCGCAGGAGCGCCCGGTGCCGATCCCCGGCTGGACTCTGCCGGGCGTGATGCTTGCCGGCGCGACGCAAGGCCTGCTCAAGTCGGCCGGGATGGTGCCGTCGGGCCCGGTCGTGCTGGCGGGGAACGGGCCGCTGCTCTACCAGCTCGGCGCCCAGCTCGCGGCGGCCGGCGCCAAGGTGACGGCGCTGCTGGAGACCGAGGCGCGCTATGGCGCAGCACTGCAGCATCTGCCGGGCGCCATCGCGTCGGGCGGCTATCTCGCCAAGGGTCTGGGGCTCATCTCCGCGATCAGGAAAGCCGGCGTGCCGATCCGGCGCAACGTCACCGGGCTAAAGGCGATCGGCAAGGATCACGTGGAAGCGGTTGAGTTCGCGGCGAACGGCCGTGCGTGGCGCCTGGACTGCGAGGTGCTGTGCCTGCACCAGGGCGTCGTGTCGAACGCACAGCTCACCCTGGCCATCCCGGCCAAGCACGAATGGAACGAGGCGCAGCGCTGCTGGCGTCCGGTCACCGACGCCTGGGGCAATACCGACCTCGAGGGCATCGCCGTCGCCGGGGATTGCGGTGGGATTGGCGGCGCGGAGGCCGCCGCTCATGCCGGCAGGATCGCCGCCTGCGAGGCCGCACGCGCCCTGGGCAAGATCGACGCCCCGCAGCGCGATACACGCGCCAGCGGCGATCGCAGCGCCTGGGAGCGGCATCTGCGCATCCGTCCCTTCCTCGACGCGCTCTATCCGCCCTCGCGCGCGATCGCCGTGCCGGCGGACGACGTTACGTTATGTCGTTGCGAGGAGGTAACCGCCGGCGAAGTGCGCGCGGCGGTGCGCCAGGGTGGCACCGGGCCGAACCAGGTGAAGTCCTTCACGCGCACCGGCATGGGTCCGTGTCAGGGCAGGATGTGCGCGCTGACCGTGTCCGAGGTGATCGCCGACCAGCTCGGCAAGTCGATGGCCGAGGTCGGCACCTATCGCGTGCGCTTCCCGATCAAGCCGCTGACGGTCGGCGAACTGGCGAGTCTGGAATGACAGGCGGGGCGATGAGCACGGCTGGTACGGTTCACGACTTCGACGTCGTCATCATCGGCGGGGGCTTGCACGGCTGTTCCGCCGCCTACCACCTCGCGCAAGCCAAGCTGAAGCCGGTCGTGCTTGAAAAGCACGTGGTCGCGCGCCATGCGTCGAGCGCCAGCGCCGGCGGTGTCCGGCGGCTGGGGCGCGACCCGGCGGAGATCCCGCTCGCCGTGGCCTCGATCGAGATGTGGCATTCTATGCGCGACATGCTGGGCGACGACGGCGAATTCCGTGCGACCGGCCAGGTGCGCGTGGCGGAGAACGCGGCCGAGCTCCAGAAATGCGAGGAGCGCGCCGCCAGGGTCCGGGCGCTTGGCTACGACCACGAGGTGGTAATCGACCGCAAGGAGCTGCGCCGCCTGGTGCCGCAGGTGGCCGAGCACTGCGTCGGTGGCCTGCATACCGCACGCGACGGTTACGCGTTCCCGTTCAAGGCGACGACGGCGTTCCGCCTCAAGGCCGAGGAGCTGGGCGCCGTGGTCAAGGAGGGGACCAAGGTCGAGGCGATCGAGCGTTCAGGGGAGCGTTGGGTGGTCAGGACCAACCACGGGCAGTTTCGCGCGCCGGTGCTGGTCAACGCCGCCGGGGCCTGGGGCGCCGAGATTGCGCGGATGGTCGGCGACGATCCAGTCGAAGAGCCGGTGGCGCTGATGATGATGGTCTCGGGCCGCATGCCGCATTTCCTCGACCCCACGGTGGGCTGCATGGGCCGCAAGCTGTCGTTCAAGCAGATGCGCGCCGGCACGGTGGTGATCGGCGGCGGGCATGTCGGCACGGTCGACCGCGAGACCGAGCTGACCGAGCTCGATTTCCGCAAGCTGGCGCTGAGCGCGCGGACCGTTTCAGCCGTGTTCCCGATCATGAAGGACGCGACCCTGGTACGCTGCTGGGCGGGGGTCGAGGGCTTCACGCCCGACGACATACCCTATATTGGTCCGTCCAAGGCGGCGCCGAACGTGTTCCATTCCTTCGGCTTCTGCGGCCACGGCTTCCAGCTCGGCCCCGTGGTCGGCAGCATTACCGCCCAGCTCGTGACGCAGGGCAAGACCAACCTGCCGATCGAGCCCTTCCGCATCGACCGCTTCGCCGGCAAGGACGCCCGCGTTCCCGCGCACTGACGGGCGGCGGGGCAATGCCAATTCGATCTTGAAGCTCTGCGCCCCTTCCACAGGACCGAGCACTCAATGTCCGGAACGTTCCGGAAGTGCTTCCTTCCGCGAGTGGCGGCCGCTTGCGAGACTACAACGGACTCACGCAAGCCATCCCCGGACGTGTCTATGAGCTCCCGTCCTAGACCGGCGCGTCCTCGACCATGACCACGCGGAAGGTCCGCTCCACGCCGTCATGCTCGGTGATGCTGACATATTCGCCTTCGCGGAAGACATGGCCGCCGAAGCGAAAGATCGGCTCATCGTCCGCCTCGCCCGGCTCATAGGAGAAGGCCCAGCCGTGCTTTGAGTGGTGCACGAGCTCACCCACCTCGTCATCCTCGCCGCGCCAGAAGCGGTGCACGGTGCACAGCTTCGCCAGCTTGCGCCAGGCCGCGAGATCGAAGGTGCCGTCCGGCTTCAAGGGCGCCTTAAACTCGTAGCCGTGATGGGCGCTGCCTTCGGGAAACTCTGGGCTGCGCGCCAGCTCGAGGCGGATTTTCTTCAACATCAGTGCACCATGAGGACGGGCAGCTTCGCCGCTTTGAGCACGCGCCTGGTGACGCCGCCCAGCACCAGCTCTCTCAGCCGGCTGTGGCTGTAGGCACCCATGACCAGGAGATCGGCGCCGGCTTTGCCGGCAGCCGCGAGAACATTGGCGCCGATGTCGCCCGCGGCCGAAAACTTGCGAACCTCAGCCGTCAGGCCGTGCCAGGCCAGGCTCCGCGCCAGGTCTTCGGCGTCCTCGCCCATGTTGCCCTTCTCCGGCGCGGTCAGCACCACGATCTTGCTCGCTTCCGCCAGCAGCGGCAGGGATTGGGCGACCGCACGCGCCGCCTCGGCGCTGCCGTTCCAGGCGATTGCCACGGTCTTGCCGATCGCCTTCGGCGCCTTCGAGGCCGCCAGCAGCACCGGCCGGCCGCTCCGGGTCAGCGCGGTTTCAATGGCGAGCGACCGGCGCTCGTCGTCCTCGCTCGACCCACGCGCCAAGATGACGATATCGGCGAGCCGGCCGCGGCGCGCGATCGTCTCGACCGCGCCTTGCATCTGCGTCCAGGTGGCCGTCGCCGCCTTCGACGTGCCTGGCTGGCCGGTGTGGGTGAGCTTGCTCGCCTTCATCCACGCCTCGAAGGTGGCGCGGGCCTGCTTCGCCCTCGTTTTGATGTCGGCCTCAGCCGCCTCGATGATCGACTCCGCCGCCGAGGCCGACAACGGATCGCCGACCATAAGCAAGTCGCTCGCGGGGTCGCGCTCGACGTGCAGCACCGAGACATGCGCGGCGAACCGGCGGGCAAGCGGCAACGCCGCATCCAGCGCCGGGCGATCCGACTTGTCGCCGAACACCGGAACGAGCAGAACCTTGACGCCCATGGCAATCCCTCCTCGGCAAACCGCTGCCAGCTCCCGGGAAGGACTCCTACCGGATGAATCCTCGCTCGGCCTTGAGATGGATCAATGTCCGACTTGCCCCGCCGGTGGCTGCCCTCACTCTCATGAGATCAGCGCATTCAAGCGCTGGGCGATGAGCTCCGGCGGGCTTTCATGGGTGAAATTCGTGACGAAGCGCCCCTGGGGATCCATGACGTAGATGACCGAGCTGTGGTCCATGTCGTACTCGCCGGGTGAGGCGCCGGCGTGCTTGGCGTAGTAGACGCGATAGGCGCGGGCGGCGCGCTGGATCTGGTCCGGCGTGCCGGTCAGCCCCACGACCGCATCGCCGAACGCCGCCACATAGTCCTTGAGCACCGCCGGCGTGTCTCGCTCGGGATCGACGGTGACGAACAGCGCCTGCACCTTCGGGCGCTTGCCCCCGAGGCGGTCGATGGCTTCCGCCATGTCGTTGAGCGCCGTCGGACAGGCATCGGGACAGTGGGTGTAGCCGAAATAGATGAGGAGCCACTTGCCGCGGTAGCTCGCCTCGCTGACCGGGCGTCCGTCCTGGTCGGTGAGCTGAAAGGGTCCGCCGATGGTGGCAACGGCAGTCGAGCCGCCGATCACCCGATCGACGACGACGAGAGCGATGCCGGCAAGCACGAGCGCGCCGATGAGGGCGGCAATCAAGGGCCATCGCTGCGTTGCTCGTATCATGACCCGGATCCTTGCTTGGGTTGCGGCGCCATCGCCCGGGCGTTCTCGACCTTGACCAGCACCTCGCGCGTTCCGGCATGTTCGAAAGTGAGCGTCATCGGGAAGCTGTCCCCCTCCTTGAGCGGCTGCTTCAGCCCGGTCAGCATCAGGTGATAGGAGCCGTTCGGCTTAAGCACGATCGGCTCGCCGGGCTTGAGCTGGATCGCATCGACGGGGCGCATCTGCATGGTGCCGTCGCCCAGCATCGTATGGGCGTGGAGCTGCGCTTGCGCCACCGGTGTGGCGACCGCGACCAGCCGATCGGCGAGCGGACTGACGATGGTCATATAGGCGACGCTCAGCTGCGAGCGCCCGATCGTGGCCCGCGCCCACGCAGCTTCGATCCTGGGCCCGGCCTCGTCCGCCTGCACCGGCAAAGCGCCGAGTAGGGCTGCGAACGCCAGGGCGAAGATGGTCTTCGTCGGCATCGATCGACTCCTCGGCTAGTGAATGTGGGGGCCGATCGCCCCACTTGCGACCGGCATGCGACGGAGAGCAGCGATGCGCTCCAGGAGGACGGCAGTGCCGGTCGAGCTCGGGTCGTCGGCAGGCAGCCAGACCTGTCGCAGCCAGCGCGCCCGATCGATCAGGAATTCGCCCCCCGGCATCGACTCCAAGGCGATCCCGGCGATCTCGGCATAGGCCGGTGCGGCCTCGGGCGAGTCGGCGACGCAGAGGCTGGGCGGTACCGCGAGCCCGGCATGGCCGACCACGACCGTGACGGCGCCGGCCTCGCTGAGCCTGCCGGCAAGCGCCGCCAAATTCGTGAGCCGCACCGGCGTGGCGGGGTCGGCGAAGACTAGATGGACGGGCTGCCCGACCATGTCGCTCAGCATGGCGGGCCCGCCGCCGGGGCAACTGACCGGGATGTCGGGGGCAGGCACGGGGCGGAGGAAGGTTGCATCCCACAGGCGCGTGCTGGCGGCGTTGGCATGCAGGAAGTCGATGAGTTGCCAGCGGTCCGCAACCTCGATCACCCCTTCGAAGGCCGGCATCGCCTCGTTCATGCCGTTCGAGATCCACCAATAGAGATCGCCATCGGCATGATCGAAGAAATGCTCGGCGGTGAGATCCGCCGGCCTCGCCCGAAGGCCCGCGGCTGCCGGACCGTTGCCTCGGCCCAGGTGCCCGTGGCAGATGACGCAGTGCTCGGCAAACAGCGCCCTGCCGCGCATGACCGAGCTCGCGGTGAAGCCGGTGGGCGAGGTCCAGAAGGTCGTCGGCAGGGCTTCGACGGCAAAGAGCCTGAGGCCTGGGGAGAAGAAGAGGACGAACGCCGCGCCCAGAGGCATGGCGACCCAGCGCAGGCGCCGATAGGGACCGGCCAGCAACATCACAATGAGGCCGACGGCGATCCCGTAGCAGGCGACGAAGGCTTCGAGGTAGAGCTCGGGGATCTGCAAGGCCGCACGGCTCGGTTGCAGCGGAAACGGCCACCAGGGTTGCTGATGGGCGCCGGGCGCCGAGGTGGCGAGCAGACCCGCGGCACCGAGGATTGAGAGGCCGACACCGATCTCGGCGCCGATCGACAGGCGAAGCCGGCTTCGAGCGGCAGGCGAGGCCTGGTCTCCCGACACGGCAGGCGCCAGGCGCCAGCGGTTGAGTGCGGCCAGCGCCAGCATGAACGCGAACAGCAGCAGCTTGACGAGGCAAAGAGCGCCGTAGAGCGTGCCGACCAAGGCCGGGATGGAGCCGACGAGAAACCAGGATTGAACCAGCGCCGTTACGGCAATGGTCGCAACCGAGGCGATGCCGACCGGCGAGAAGCGGCGCGCCGCCTCGGCTGCCGCCGGCAACGGCAATGCGAGCGACCAGAGCAGCGGCACGAGACCCCCGAGCCATGCACCCGCGGCCAGGAGATGCAATCCGTTGGCGAGCCCCGCGAGCCAGCCCGTGCCGGCGCCGATCGCCGCGCCATGTCCGATGGCGGCATGGAGCGCCAGGCCGAGTCCCGCCAGCGCCGCCGCCGCGGCATGCCACGGCGCCGGGCGCCGGCGGATGGACCCCAAAGCAAGGAGGATGGCGACGATGAGGCCTGCACGGAGGAGGAGGACGGTGCCGAAGCGCGACACCGACAAGACCTGAACGAGCGATCGGGCGAAGTCGTCTGCGCCCGCCATCGCGCGGGTTTGCAGCGGCAGCCACAGGCACGCCGTCGCCAGTGCCACGAGCGCGCTCATGACGGCGAGCCGATGCAGCCGTGCATCCACAGGCGCCGCCGCCGCGCCGGAAGCGGCGAACACCGGGGGCGCGATCGAGGCTCGGAACAGCAAGACTCCGAACAGCGACAAGGCGGCGCTCAGATGCGCGGCTCTTAGAATGCCCAGCATCGCATCCATGGGCGCGCCCTCGCTCGGGACCTGCGAATTCAGCTCACGGCTTCACCGTGAAGGCGTAATTGCCCTCGGTGCGATGCGTATCCACCGATACGACGTGCCAGCGCACCTTGTAGGTACCGGGAGCGATGTCCGTGAGGCTCGCCAGCATCTGCTTCGTATCCTTGGCAGCGAGATGCGCATCGCCCTTGTCGACGCGGCTGCCGGCGCCGTCCAGAACCTCGAGACCGGACAAGCCCGGCTCGAGCTGCTGGGTGAACCAGAGGCTCACCTCCTTCGGGGCGGTGCTGACGGTGCTGCCGGCAGGCGGCAGCGCCCGTTGCAGATGGGCATGCGCCCAGGCGGTTGCGGTGAGCGCCATGGCGAGCATGACCACGGCGAGAAAGGTCGATTTGCGCATGAGAGGCGGCTCCGTCGAGTAGCTGATCCGGTCGGGGCTGTTGCCCCGGGGAGGGTCGGGGCGGGGGTAGTCCCCACCCCCTCCCCGACCCTCCAACTGGCAATCAGGCGCTCGGCGGCGGTGCCCGCGAGGCATAGGCACTCAGGCGGGAGAGAATCGGATGACGGTCGTCAGGATCGAGCCACGCGATCGCGAGCGCGACCGGCAGACCGAGCGTCCGCGGCGCTGCCAGTGACAGGGCTGCGCCGACGGAGGAGCACTGCAGACATTGGTCATGCAGGTGCTTGAGGGGGGGCGTGCCGCCGGTATCGGTCTTGCCGTGCTCTCCCGGTCCTTCCCCAGGGGCAAGGCAGAGCACGGCCGCCGCATCCGCTGGTCCTCCAGGGACGACCGACGCCAAGAGCGCCAAGGGACCCGAGAGCCAGGACTGCAGCAGCAACGCCGATAACGCCGCCGCGGCCACGGATCGCGACATCCACGACCATAGGGAACGGGAGGGCCTCAAGCGCTTGTCTCGCACGGGGGCGAGTCTATCCCGGCATCACCATGCGGGGCCAGCCTCGCCCGCTCACGATGCGGGCGATGGCGGGCGCGCGCGCCGTCACGATGCCGCGACGATGCCGAGCGGCTGATAGGTGATCGTCGGAAATACCGCGGCGATGTTGGGATTGCCTTGGCGGCGCACCAGGATTTCGGCGAGCACCTGCCGGTAGTCGGTGGTGATCGCAAGATCCAGGCGCTGGTCCAGCTGATTCGCCGCCAAGCCCGGCCAGGTGCCGTAGATCCGTCCGCCATTGACCGGCCCGCCGAGGGCCAGCATGACCGAGCCATGGCCATGGTCGGTGCCGCGATTGGCATTCTCGGCCACGCGCCGTCCGAACTCGGTCATCGCCACCACGGTCAGCCGCGATTGATAGGAGGCAAGGTCGGCCCAGAACGCCGACAGCGCTTGCGAGAGCTGACCGATCTGGCTCTGCAGGTGGATGGCCTGGTCGTCGTGGGTGTCCCAATTGTTGAATTCGACGGTGGCGAGCTTGAGGCCGACATCGAGCTTGACCAGCTCGGCCACCGTCTTCAGCCCATCGGCGAGCTCGCCGCGGCCATAATCCACACCGGGAGCGGGGTGGTAAGTGTCGATCGCACCGGCGGCATTCTTGGGCGCGCGGTCATAGACCGCACCCAAGGCGGCGATCGCATGGCTGCCGACCGCGGCGTAGTCGCTGGTGCCGGCGCAGAGCTGCTGCAGCACGCCGCGGTTGGCGTCGTCGTCCTCGAGGAAGAAGTCCTGAACCGCGGGGATGGCGACGGCGCTGGTGTTGCGGAGCAGCGAGATCGGCAGGCTGTCATGGGCGGCCATGACCGGCACGGCACCCGAGCCGATGCCGGTGACGGCCAGATGTCGGGTGATCCAGCCGTCGATCAGCTCCGCCTCGCCGTCGCCATAGCCGCGTTCCATCAGGTCCTGGGACTTGAAGTGGCTGCGGCTGGCGCTGGGGAGACCGCAGGCGTGCACGATGGCGAGGCGGCCCTGGTCGTAGAGCGCCTTCAAGCCGGCTGCCCAGGGGTGGAGGCGGAAGTCGACCCCGGCCGGCCCGCCGGCGAGCGCCAGGCCGGCATTGGCGCCGGAGGCGGGTACGGCCAAGGTCGGGCGCGCGGCGATATAATTGGCGTCGTTCACCGGGGCCACCAGGCTCAAGCCATCGGCGCCGCCGCGCAGGAACAGCACGACAAGGATGTCGCCGGCCGAAGCCGTATCGGCGAACGCCACCTGGAGACCCGGCCGCAGCATGAGACCAGCGGCGCTTGCGGCTCCGGTTGCCAAGAGACGACGGCGCGAGATCATCGGCATGGCTCCCGGCTCCTAGCGATTGACGAATTCGGGCGTGGTGGCGATCAGCGCCACCAGCCGACGCAGCGCCGCTTCGAAAGCGCTCGCCCTCCCGCCGATGGCGGGACCGATGCCGTCGGCGCTCATGGCGTCGCTCAGAAGCGCGGCGTAGCTCGACGCCGAGAGGTTGCCGCCCAGCATGGCCTGGCTCCAAAAGGCGAGGATGCTGTCGACCGTGTTGGTGCCGGCCGGGAGCTGCGAGGCGAGCACCGCCTGGCCCCCGAGGATCGTGGTGCCGAACATGCCGAGAAGCAGGTTCCAGGTCCGCAGCGTCGTGTCGGTGGTGAGCCAATGGGCGTTGGTGTCGGGCAATCCGTCCGGCGTCGGCCAGGAGAACATGCGGTAGCCCGTGCTCTCGAGACCGCCCATCAGGTTCCAGCTCGGCGTCGCCACGGCGCCGACGGCGCGGAGGAACCCGACCAGCAGCTCGAACGGCCGGCGCAGCTTGATGCCTGGATTCTGCAGGAACTCCGGGGCATTGAGGATGGTGCGCAGCACCTGGGCGATCTGGTCGGGCGCGGTGCTGTTGGCGAGCCAGGTGGCGACCGCCTTGTCCACCAATGATTGCGGCGCGTTCTCGCCGTAGAGGCGCTGGCAGAGCTTGCCGCAGACGAACGCCGCGGTCTTTGGGTGGTAGGCGGCGAGATCGAAGACCTTGCGCCCGGCGGCGAGATCGGCAGTGAAGCTGGCGAGGTCGATGCCCAGGACCCTGGCCGCGGCGCGACTGTGATATCGCGGAACATAGAGGAAGGATCCATTGGCCGGATCGATAGTCCAGCCCGACAGCGCCTTCGCCGCGCCGAACACGTCGTCATCGATGAAGCCGATGGGCTCGCCCGTGGGCAAGAGCGGCACCTGGTCCCAGCTGGCGTATTGGTGGTCGTAATAGTTCGGGCGGCCGAGCGTGTGCAGCTCCAGGAGCTCGCGTGCGTAGTTCTCGTTGGGGTGGCTGGCGCGGCTCGACTGGTTGTTGAGGAAGAACATCATCGCCGTGCTGGTGCCGACCGCCTCCAGAAGCTGGCGAAAATTGCCGAGGGCGTTGGCGCGGATCACGTCGCGATCATAGGCGGGCCAGGTCGCCATGATCTCGGTATCGGCGAAGGCATCGACGCTGAAATGCGTGTGCCAGAACTCGCACAGCATCTCCCTGAGCTGGTAGGAGCTGTGAACCGCACGGATCCAGGTGGCAACGCGGACCTCTTCGGTGGCCCGCATGACTTCCGACCAGGGCGTGGTAACGGCCTGGAAGCCGAGATGCAGCTGCCAGAGATCGGCAAGCGGCTTGCCCAAGGTATTGAGCGGACGATTCTCGCGCACGGCCGGCCAATTCGCGCCCGCCGGATAGCCGATCGGAAAGCGAGCGGCGGCGAGCATCGCCTGGGTCAGCGGATCGTCGCCCGGCGGCGCCGCCAGCTGCTCGTCCACATAGGCCGCGAGGCCGATCCGCTGCATCCGCGCGACGTCCGCCGGCAGGGGACCGTAGCTCATGCGCGAGAGAGCAATCCATTCCGGCGCAGCGTTGGCGATGGTCATTCTCGGCTCCGGTCGGTGCGCGAAGCGATACGCAAATACATTGTGGCCCGAAAGTCGTTTCTGAACTGTGACCGCGGTCACAGGACGCGCTTTGTTTATCGAGGGATCAAATTAAACAGAAGATAAACGCCCCTGAATTCTTTCGATTACACGCGAATTTTCTTGGGATTGCTTCGCAGCACACCATGCAAGCAGCTCAAGCATGATATCATAAAATTTTAGGCAAATGCACAGCAAAGCGTCGGGCGACGCCCTAGTGGGATGATTCCGAAGTTCGTCCACGAACTTCGGAATCATCCCACTAGATTCAATTGATTGGTGGCCCGCTTATCCCTGAAATTCGCTGACGAATTTCAGGGGCGGGACACTAAATCGCCATGGCGTCAACGCCTAATGCGAAACGCTGGAGCGGGCGCTCACTGCCACTTCATGTCGAAGGCGAAGAACGACTCGTTGGGCGTGGGCTGCCAGAGGAACTCCTTGCGCGCGGCGTAGATCGCGACGTTCTGGTAGAGGCCGATCCCCGGCACGTCGCGCTCGAGCAGCTCGAAGGCCTTGCGATAGTTCGCCAAGCGTTTCTGCTCGTCCAAGGTGCTGCGCGCCGCATCGACCACAATGTCGAACTCCGGATTCTTGTATTTCGACCAGATGCTGTCGCTGCGGAACAAGGGATAGATGACGCCGTCGGCATCCTGGCAGGCGCAGGACCAATTGCCCGTCGACATGTTGCCGGCGTCCTCCGGATTGCCTTGCCGTCGCTTGAGGAAGGTCGGCTGGTCCGTGGACGAGATCCGAACCTTGAGGCCGACCTCTCCCAGCATCTGCTGGATCGCCTGCACCACCCGCTGGTCGTAAACCGGGGAGGTGATGAAGACGAGCTCGGCATTCTCCTGCTTCGCTTCCTTCAGGAGCGCCTTGGCCTTGGCCGGATCGTGGGGATACCCCTGGAAGCCGTCGATATAGCCGAAATTGGCCGGGGTCAGCACGATGTTGACCATCTTGCCATAGCCGGCCAACAGCGCCTCGATGATGAGCTTGCGGTCGACGGCATAGGCGATCGCCTGGCGCACCCGCACATCGGCCGTCGGGCCCCAGAGCGCGTTCAAGAACATGTAGCCGATGCGCTCGGTCGGCACCGACAGGATCTTGAGGTTGGCATCGCCGACGATCGGCTGAGTGTCGTCGGGGTTTAGGCCGCGGATCACGTCGGCCTTGCCGGTTCTGAGATCGGCGACCCGGGTCGCTGCGTCCGGCACGCCGCGAAACTCGACATGCTCGAAGGGTGCCTTGCCCCGCCAGTAGGCGGGATTGGCCTCGAGCGTCACCTTGACGCCGCGCTGCCAGGAGGCCAAGCGGTAGGGCCCGCTGCCGAGCGGCTGCTGGTTGAACTCGACGTCGCCCAGCTTCTTGACCGCGGTCTCCGGCACGATGCTGAGCTTGACGAGCTGGCCCAAGAGTGCGGGATAGGGCGAGGAGGTGGTGACCCTGACGACGCCCGGTGCCGTTATCTTCGCATCGACGATGGTGTTGAACTGGCTGAGCTGCGGGCTCTTGAAGGCGGGATTGGTGATGCGTTTGACGCTGAACACCACGTCTTCCGGCTTCAGGGCCGAGCCGTCGTGAAAGACCACGTCGCTCCGGATCTCGAAATCGATCTCGGTATCGCTGGCGTAGCGCCACGATTTGGCGATCTGCGGCTGGATCTTGCCCTGGGCGTCGCGGGTCAGGAGATTGTCGAAAATGTTGCGGTAGACGGTGTAGCTGTCGGTGTCCCACTGCACCTGCGGGTCGAGCGAGGCCGGATCGCCCTGCAGGCCCACGGCCAAGGTGTCTTTGCCGGCGGCGAGAGAAGGTGCCCCCGCCAGCGCCAGACCGGCGGCGAGCGCGCTCATCATCGCCATCCGCCCGCCTCGCCTTGGCGACCGTCCGAGATCCGTCTCAACCATTGGGCCTCTCCCCTTTTATAGCCGCCCCCGACTTGGCTCGAAGCTTAGCATAGGCACGGTCGATGCCACGGTCCGCCAGCTTCTTCCGCGACGAGGCGGCATTGCTTCTTATATTATTGCCCAGATGGAGCCAGCGGACGAAGGGCCGAGACCCATGGCCGAGCGACCAGAGAGCTACGAACCCGGGGCGGTGGTCTGGCGGACCCCCGAGGGCGAGCCCGTCTCTTGCGTGGAAAAGATCAAGGTCCTGAACCAGGACTTCGAGGAGCTGAGGCAGCTCGCCCAGGACGCGCTCGAAGACGCCATCCTCATGGGCTGCGACGAGCGCCAGGTCCGCGCCGAGCTCGCCCGCCTCATCGCCTCGCTGCACAATCCCTACAATAAGGGCTGAGGCGGCCAGAGCTGCCCGGCGGCTCGCTTTGTGACGGCCCTCACAGCCGCGCTCGGCGAAACGGCGCAGGAATGCAACCGACTGGGGCTTACCCGACCCCTGGTCGAGTGCGTCCGCACTCATATCATGGTACGGTTTCGGCCGTACCTGCCTCAGGGCTTGGCCGAGCGGGGGGCATGCGTGCTGAAGCAGCCTGACGACCGTGCCGAATTCGGCCGACGCTTGCGGTGCCCGCTTTCGCGGCTGCCAGCGCTGAGCCTCGCGATCGCGCTGACTTCCATCACCGTCGCCCTCCTCCCCCTGCGGGAGGCGGACGCCCAGAGCGGGACCGCTGCCCCGTTGCAGCGCCAGGAGACCGAGGCGTCGCCCGACCAGCTCTTGGACGAGGCCTTTACCGCCAATCCGGAGCGCCTGGCTCAGGCGAAAGCCAAGGCGGCCGAGCCGCCGCCGCAGACCAACGATGCCGAGCGGCTGGCGCAGTTCTATCGCAATCGCGGCGTCGCCGCCCAGATCGCCAGCCTGCCGCAGCAGGCGATCGAGGATTTTCGGCGCGCCGCCGAGCTCGCCCGCCAGGCTCCGAGCGTCGACCGCGGCGAGATCCTGTGGCACCTTGCCACGGTCCTCGGCGGCATCCAGCGCACGCTGCCGGCCATCAATTTCCTCCGCGAGGCGATCGAGGCGACACCGCAGAACCGCCGCGGCAGGGTCATCGGCTGGTATTCTCAGCTCGCCGGTTTTCAAGGCAGCATCGGCAATCTCCCGGCGGCCGAGCGATCGGTGGCGCAATGCCAGGAGCAGTATCAGCAGCTGATCAACAGCCCGCGCCGTAATTTCAGCGAGCAGCTGCGCTTAACCTGGCATGTGCAGGTGCTGCGCGCCGAAGCTGCGTTGTGGCAGGCCAGGGGCCGCCAGGTGAAGGCGGAACCCCTGCTCCGCGAGGCGCTCGAGGAAGCGCAGAAGCTGCCGAACGGCGGTGGCGTCATGCAGGCCCTCCATGCCACCCTCTCGCGCAATCTGATGGTCCGCGGACGGCTCGGCGAGGCGGAGAACGAGGCGCGGTTGGCGCTCGCGCAAGCGCAGCGGGCCGGCGGTGCCGGCGGCATGCAGGCCAGTCACGCGCTGCTTGGCCTGGCCGTTGTGCTGATGGAAGAGGGCCGGGTGGTCGAGTCAGAGACCTTGATCCGCAAGAGCATCGAAATCTTCAAAAGCGTCGGCTTGCAGGCGAATGGCGGAGTTCGATTCCCTCTTGCCCATGCGCTCGCCGCGCAAGGCCGCTGGCGGGAGGCCTATGACGAATTCGAGGTGGCGCGGAAGAGCTTCGCCCAGATCCCGCAGCAGTTCGAGCTGAAGGTCCGGCAGGATGTCACCTATCCCTTGGTGCTGCTGAAGTCGGGTCACGGCCCGGAAGCGGTTGAACGTCTGGCGGCGATGGCGGACACCGCGACGAAGCGCTTCGGGGAGAGGCATTACGCCGTAGCCGCCCTCCCGAGCGGTCTCTACGCCGTGGCGCTGGCGGAGACCGGTTCCACCGACAGGGCGCTCGCCGAATTCCAATCCTCGGTGCCGTTCCTCCTGCAGCGCTCGCGCGAGGCGAACGATGAGGAGGATTCGGCGGCCGGCCGCGAGCAGCGCGTGCGTCTTGTACTGGAATCCTACATCTCCCTGCTGGCGGACCTGGCGGCTTCGGGCAAGTCCCTGCCCAACCTCGACCCGGCGGCCGAAGCCTTCCGGCTGGCCGAGGCCGCGCGCGGCCAGAGCGTCGTGCGCGCGCTCGCTGCCTCCTCGGCGCGGGCCGCGGCGGCGACACCTGAGCTCGCCGAGATCGCCCGGCGCGAGCAAGACGCCCAGCTGCAGCTCTCGGCCTTGAACGGGCTCCTGGCCAACGCCATCAGCGCCCGGGCCGAGGATCAAGATGAGAACGCGATCAAGACGCTCCGCGTCGAGATCGATCAGCTCCGCGACGAGCGGGCGAAGATCGCCGGCGAGATCGAGCGCCGCTTCCCCGACTATGCCAATCTGATCAATCCAAAGCCCGCGAGCTTGGCCGACGCGCGCTCGAAGCTGCAGCCCGGCGAGGCCTTGCTCGCTTTCTATGTGGGCGAGCGCAGGACCTACGTCTGGGCGGTGTCTCCGTCGGGAGCGCATTTCAATGCGGCCCAGATCACGCGCGACGATCTCACCCGGCAGGTGGCGGCGCTGCGCCAGGCCCTCGACCCCAACGCCCAGAGTCTCGATGACGTCCCGGCCTTCGATGTGGCGGCGGCCCAGCGCCTCTATGCCACGCTGATCCAGCCGACCGAGCCCGCCTGGGGCGAGGCGAAGAGCCTGCTGATGGTGCCGCACGGACCCTTGGGCCAGCTGCCGCTGGGCTTGCTGCCGACCACACCGGCCAGTCTGGAGAAGACCGGCCTCGCCTTCGCCGGCTATGCCAAGGTGCCTTGGTTGCTGCGCCGGGTGGCGGTGAGCCAGCTGCCTTCGGTCGCCTCCTTCTTGACCCTCCGCGCGCTCCCCGCCGGGCGCGGCGATCGTCGGCCCTTCGTCGGGTTCGGCGATCCCTGGTTCAGCCTTGCCCAGGCCGAGGAGGCGAAGGCGGCGATGAAGACCGAAGCCGCCCCGCTCACCACCCGCGGCGTTCGCTTGAAGCTGCGCAGCGCCCCCAGGGGTGCGGACATCGCCGCCGAGATGGCCCAGCTGCCGCGCCTGCCCGACACCGCCGAGGAGGTGCAGGGCGTGGCCCAAGCGCTCAAGGCCGATGCCGCCCATGAGGTGTTCCTCGGCGCCGCCGCCAGCAGGCAAACCGTCACCGGGCTCAAGCTCGCCAGCTGGCGCATCGTCATGTTCGCAACCCACGGCCTGGTGCCCGGCGACCTCACCGGCTTGACCCAGCCGGCGCTGGCCTTGAGCGCCCCGGAGGTGACCGGCGATGCCGGCACCGGCCTCTTGACCACCGAGGACATCCTGGCGCTCAAGCTCGACGCCGATTGGGTCATCCTTTCGGCCTGCAATACGGCGGCCGGCCAGGGGGCGGGGGCCGAGGCGATCTCGGGTCTGGGGCGCGCCTTCTTCTACGCCGGGGCCCGGGCGCTGCTGGTCTCCAATTGGCCGGTCGAGACCACCTCGGCCCGGACCATCACCACCGACCTCTTCCAGCGCCAAGCGGAGAATCCCGGCCTGTCGCGCGCCGAGGCCCTCCGCCAGGCCATACTCGCTCTCATCGATAGCCCGGGTTATCTCGACCCTGGATCCGGCAAACCGCTGTTCTCCTACGCACATCCGATCTTCTGGGCCGCCTTCTCCCTCGTCGGCGACGGCGGCGGCACCTGGAGGTAATCAATGACCGGTATCTCGCGCGCGATCCTCGCCATCGCCGGCGGCCTCTTCGCTAGTCTGGCGATCACCCTACCCCTCGCCTCCGCCGGCGCGGCGGAGGATCCGGTGGCGCTCGTCGAGGACATCACCAATCCCGCCGACGGGATCGACTTCATGGATGTCTTGCCCAAGGGCAAGGTGATCAAGCTCGGAGCCAAGGACACCTTGATCCTGGGCTACCTCAAGTCCTGCCAGCGCGAGGTGATCACCGGCGGAACCGTCACCGTCGGAGCCGAGCAGAGCATCATTGCCGGCGGCAAGGTCGAGCGGCGCAAGGTCGAGTGCGACGGCGGCCACATGCGCTTGACCGCCGATCAATCGGGCAAGAGCGGCGTCATGGTCTTCCGCGGCGCGCCCGGCAAGCTGCCGCCGGCGCAGCTCACACTCTATGGCACCAGTCCGGTCATCAGCCTCACCAGCGGCAGCGGCACGGTGGTGGTCGAGCGCCTGGACAAGCCCGGCGAGAAGCGCGAGGTGACGGTCGGCGGCGGCGGCGCGATCCGCTCCGCCTTCTTCGACTTCGCCCGCCACGACATGGCGCTCGCCGCCGGCGGGCTCTACCGCGCCAGCAGCGGCGGCCGCGAGCTGGTCTTCAAGGTCGCCCCCGACGCCCAGCCCGGGGTGACGCCGCTGGTCGGCCGGGCGATCCGCCTCTGAGGCGGCCGCGCCACGAGTTAGTCCGCCGCCGATGAGGTGGCGCGATCTCGCCGGTGCGCTTCTGATCGCATTCGCCGTGACCGGCGTGCTCGCGACGGCACCCTTCGCCTTCTTCTCCGGTCTGTCGATCGACCTCTTGTTCTGGCTGCGCCACCACAGCTACGGGGCGCTGCATCAGGCGGAGGACTCGCCGACGGTGGTGGTGGCCTTCGATGAGGAATCGCACCGAACCCCGCCCTTCGACGGCGTACCCCAGGCGCTTTGGACCAAGGATGTCGGCCACGTGCTCGATGCCGTGCTTGTCGGCGGGGCGAAGGTGATCGGCTTCGACGTGATCTTCGAGAAATCGATGGAGAGCTTCGTTCCCGGCTTCGACCGCGACTTCCTGCGGGCGCTCTTTCGCGGCGGCCGGGAACGAAAGGTGGTGCTTGGCAAGGTCCAGCACGCGATCCTGCCGATCGCTCCCTTCCGCACCCAGGTGCTCGCCGTCGGCAATGCCGCCAACGTGCGCACGACCAACCTGTTTCGCGACGACGATGCGGTGATCCGCCGTATCCCGCTGCTTCTGGAGAGCGATGATCTGCAGAGCGGCGTCAGGCACGAGACCTCGATGGCCCTCGAGCTGGCCGCGCGCTGGCTCGGGCGGGTGCCGGAAGCGCTCGCCGATGGCGGAGTGCGCCTCGGCGACTATCTCATTCCGCAGTCGCCGCCCAACAACATGCCGATCAACTTCTCGACCGGGATCGGCGACGTTCCCACATATTCCTTCGCCGATCTCGCCGCCTGCGCGGATGCAGGCAATACGGAGTTCTTCGCCCGGCATTTCGCCGGCAAGGTGGTGCTGCTCGGCGCGGTGCTCGACGTCGAAGATCGAAAGCTCACCTCGAAGCGGCTGGCCACCGGCCGGGAAGGTACGACGAGCGGAGAGCGCTGCGTGCATCCGCCCATGCAGGGCCTCTACCAGGAGGATCTGATTCGCGACGACATTCCCGGCGTGTTCATCCATGCCAACGCCGTCAACAATCTCCTGCGCGGCGAGGGCCTGATGGAGCTCGACCGGCCGATGGCGATCGCCATCACCTTCGCCCTTGGAGCGGTGTCGGCGGTTGTGGCGCTGCTCTTGCCGGCAGGCCGCTCGGGCCTGGTGCTGCTGGCGGGAGCGCTCCTGTGGGTCGCCGCGGCGACCGCGGCGTTCCGCCACGGCACCGTGCTGCCCCTGGTGCAGCCGCTGGTCGCCATGGCCGCGACCTTCGCGGCACTCTTGGGATATCGCTTCACCGTGACCGACCGCGACAAGCGCCAGCTCAAGCGCGCCTTCGCCTTCTACCTCGCTCCCGCGGTGGTCGATCGCATGCTGGCGGCCAACAGCACGCCCGAGCTCGGCGGCGAGACGCGGCAGCTGACCGTGTGGTTCTCCGATCTTGCCGGCTTCTCCACCTTCGCCGAAGGCATGGAGCCGGACGACCTGGTGGCGCTGATGACCGAATACCTCTCGGCGATGACCGAGGTGGTGGAAGTCCATGGCGGCTTCGTCGACAAATACATCGGCGATGCGGTGGTGGCCGTGTTCGGCGCGCCGGTCGAGGATGCTCTGCACGCACGCCACGCCGTCGAGGCGGCGCTCGGCTGCGCCCAGCGGCTGAAGGATCTCAACGCCAACTCGCCCTTGCTCCGCGGCCGGCCCTTGGCGCAGCGGATCGGCGTCAACACCGGCCAGGTGCTGGTCGGCAATATCGGCTCGCACCGCCGCTTCAACTACACGGTCATGGGCGATCCGGTGAACGTCGCCTCCCGCCTGGAAGGGGTGAACAAGGTCTATGACACGGAGATCCTGGTGACGGATGCCACGGCGGCGGCGACCGGCGATGGCGTGTTCTACCGCGAGATCGACACCATTCGCGTCAAGGGCCGCGATACGCCCTTCAATGTCTTCGAGCCGATGGGGACGGCCGGCAGTCTCCCGGCCGATCGCCTCGAGCTTTGCCGCCGCTACGCCGAAGCGCTCGGACACTATCGGGCCGGCCGCTTTGCCGAGGCGCGGAGCGTCCTCGATGCGATCGCTGAAGGCGATCCCCCCTCGGCGCGCCTTCTCGACGTGGTCAAGGGCTTGGCCGGGCGGCCGCTATCCGCGGGCTGGGAACCGATCAATACGCTTCTGGAGAAATAGGGCGCTGGTAGTCCGCGCCCACGCTTGGCGCTAAGCTCGGCGCCGATGCATCGAGCTGCCGATCAGAGCCCAGATGAAGCCGCACCGGCGCGGGCGCATGCCACGCTCATCACCTGCGGGGCGACGCACGCGCTGCATGACGGGCTCGGCGATGCGCTCTATCTCCTGCTGCCAATCTGGCAATCGAGCTTTGGTCTCTCGCTCGCCGAAATCGGCCTGCTCAAGACCTCCTTCTCGGCCGCGCTCGCCAGCGTCCAGGTGCCCGCCGGCATCGCCTCGGAGCGGCTCGGCGAACCGGCGCTGCTGGCGCTTGGCACCGCGGCGATGTCCTTGGGTTTTCTGCTGCTAGGCCTGGCGGACGGCTTCGCCCCGCTGGCGCTGGCGATCGGGCTCATGGGAGCGGGAGCCGCCGTACAGCATCCACTGTCATCGGCGCTGGTCGCGGCCGCCTATGGCGAAGCGCGCCGGCGGTTGGCGCTCGGCACCTACAACTTCGCCGGCGACCTCGGTAAGGTGGCGATTCCGGCGGCGCTCGGCCTGGCGTCCGTCTATGTCGGCTGGCGCAGCGCCACCATGGGGCTCGGCGCCTTCGGCATCCTCGGCTCGGCCTTTCTGTACGCCATGCTGGTTCGCCTCAGACCCGGTAGCCGGCATGACGACCGGCACGCGGCACCGGCCCGCGGCGGCTGGGGCATCCGCGATGCGCGCGGCTTTGCCGCCCTCTCCGCCATCGGCGTCATCGACAGCATGACGCGAACCGGCTTTCTCACGTTGCTGCCGTTCTTCCTCGTGAGCCGGGGGGCGGCCATTGCCGAAATCGGCTTCGCGCTGGCCCTGGTTTTCGCCGGCGGCGCCGCCGGCAAGTTCTTGTGCGGTGCGATCGCCGGACGCCTTGGCATCGTCGCCACGGTGATCTTGAGCGAATTCCTGACCTCGGCAGCGGTGCTGGCCCTGCTGGTCGTGCCGGATTGGGCGGCAATGCTGCTGCTGCCGCTCGTTGGGGTGGGGCTCAACGGCACCTCCTCGGTGCTCTACGGCACCATTGCCGATCTGGTCGAGCCCGAGCGCCGTGCCCGCGCCTTTGGACTTTTCTACAGCATCGGCATCGGCGCAGGCGCGCTTTCGCCGACTGTCTGTGGGGTGATTGCCGACCGGGCGGGTGTGCCTCAGACCTTGGCCTTGGTCGCCCTCATGGTGCTGCTGACCCTGCCTCTGTCCGCCTTCTTGCGGCAGACCGGCCGCATCCAGCCGAGCCTGCCGGCGGCCCCCTAGCGTGATGATTCCGAAATTCGTCGGCGAACTTCGGAATCATCACGCTGGTTTCAATGAAATAGTGTCCCGCCGGCGCCTAAATGCCCCGGCTTACGACCGGGGCATTAGGCCGAGGCGTTGGCCTCGAGCGGATCCGGGCCTGGGTACGATTAAGGGATTCGCCTCAAATACCCGTGATTGCCGTTGACATCCGTTCAACCGGCAGTATGGTTTTCCGCAATTGGAACTCGTGAGTTTCACCTTGCCGCTCGATGACACCAAATCCTGGCGCCTCAAGCGACGGCAGCGCATTTTGCTCGCGGCCTCGAGTCTGTTTGCGCGCCGTCCGTACCAAGAAGTGCAGATGGACGATGTCGCACATTTGGCCGGAACCGGCAAAGCAACGGTCTATCGCTACTTTCCCTCCAAGGAAGAGCTCTATCTCGAGGCCTTCGATCAAGCCTTGGCTGTCCTCGAGGATGCCATCGCCGTCGCCTCGGACTCCGGCGGATCGCCGATTGCCGCGCTCGAAGCCATGCTGCGGGCGCTGGTGGAGACCCTGGCTGAGCAGCTGCCGTCGCTGCGCGTGCTGGGCGGCGACGACAGCCACCTGGCCGAGCGCGGTCGGCAGGTGTTTCGGCGCCGCGCCGCCCACATCGCCGATCGGCTGCGCCAGGTCATCGAGCAAGGCATCGAACGAGGCGAGTTTCGCGCCATGGACACCGAAATCGTCCCCCGCATGCTGATCAGCATGGTCCGCGGCGCGCTCGTTGCCGCTCCACGCAATTCGAACGGCCGGGCGCTTGATGCCGTCCTCGACATGGCGCTCAAGGGCGGCTTGGCGACGATGGTCGCAACACCGCCTCCCGCGGCCGTTTCCTCCGAACGCAAGCGTTGGAGCTCTTCCCGGTGAAACGTATCTGGCCCGCCCTTCTCCTGGTTGCCCTGCTCGCCGGCGGCGGCTACGGGTACAACTGGTACACGCACCTCGCCGAGCCGGCTTCGGCGGCGGCGAGCCCGGCAGCCCGCCAAGCGGCTCCCGGCGTCCCCGTGGTGACGCGGCTGGTCGAGCAGAAGCCCATGCCGGTCGACGTGGCGGCCATCGGCACCGTGCAGCCCATCGCCACCGTCGCGATCAAGTCCCGGATCGACAGCGAGATCATGCAAGTGCATGTCGCCGAGGGCCAGGAGGTCAAGCAGGGCGATCTCTTGTTCATGCTCGATGTCCGTGGTCCGCAGGCGCAGCTTCGCATCGCCGAGGCGAGCCTGGAGCGCGACAAGGCGCAGCTCGAGAAGGCGAAGCAGGATGTCGCGCGCTACACCGAGCTGTTGAAGCGCGACTACACGCCGCGCACGAACCTCGACCAGGCGGTGGCGCTTGCCAACCAGCTGGAGGCCCAGATCAAGTCCGATATCGCCAGCATCGATGCGGCGAAGCTGATCCTGGCCTACGCCACCATCCGCTCGCCGATCGACGGTCGCATCGGCGCCATCGCCTTCAAGCGCGGCAATCTGGTGAAGAACAACGATACGACCTCCTTGGCGACGATCACCCAGCTCCGGCCGATCTACGTCACCTTCTCCGTGGCGGAGGGGCAGCTCCTGGAGATCCAGAAGCAGATGGCGACCAAGGCGCCGCCGATCGTCCAGGCGATCATTCCCGGCGACCGGGCGAAGCCGGCCGAAGGCCAGCTCAGCTTCGTCGACAGCACCATCGATCCCGCGACCGGAACCATCCAGCTCCGTGCCGCATTCCCCAATGCCGATACGCGTCTGTGGCCCGGCCAGTTCGTGCGCGTCTCGATGCGTCTGCGCATGGTGCCCGACGCGCTGGTGGTGGCCTCAGACGCGGTGCAGGCCGGCCAGAGCGGTCCCTTTGTCTTCCTGGTCAAGGCGGACCAGACCGTCGAGCCGCGCAATATCGCCATCGCCTGGACCAGCGGCGAGGAGACGGTCATCGCCGACGGCCTCAAGGCCGGTGAGCGGGTGGTGGTGGACGGCCAGCTCCGCATCACCACCGGCAGCAAGGTGACCGAGCGCGGCGCCGCCGCCAACGCGGCTCCGAACCCTGCCGCCGCGGGCGGCAAAGGGCAAGGACAGGGACAGGGTCAAAAGCAATGAATCTCTCCGAGCTCTGCATCCGCCGGCCGGTCATGACCACGCTCGTGACCGCGGCCTTGATCCTGTCCGGCGTCTTCGCCTATCAATTGATCCCGGTCGCCGCGCTGCCGCGGGTCGACTATCCGATCATCTCGGTCTCCGGACAGCTCCCCGGCGCCTCGCCCGGCACGATGGCGGACACCGTGGCCGAGCCGCTGGAGCGGCAGTTCTCCACCATCGCCGGCGTCGAGCTCATCACCTCCACCAACAGCCTTGGCAGCACGCAGATCGTGCTGCAGTTCGCCCTCGATCGCGACATCGACAAGGCGGCGCTCGACGTCCAGTCGGCGATCTCGGTGGCGGCCCGCCGGCTGCCGGCGGACATGACCACCCCACCCTCCTTCCGCAAGGTCAATCCCGCGGATGCTCCGGTGCTCCTGGTGGCATTGTCCTCCGACACCGTGCCGCTCTCACGCATCAATGAGTATGCGGATGCCGTGATCTCGCCCCGGCTGTCGACGCTTTCCGGCGTCGCCCAGGTGCTGGTCTTCGGCACGCAGAAGTTCGCCGTGCGCGTGCAGATCGATCCAGATGCGCTGACGGCCCGCGGCGTCGGCATCGACGAGGTGCAGAAGGCGGTGTTCTCCGCCAATGCCAACACGCCGATCGGCAGCGTCTCCGGCCAGCGCCAGGAGCTGACCTTGCAGGCCAACCGTCAGCTCGCCACCGCCGACGGCTTCCGGCCGCTGATCGTTGCCTGGCGCAACGGCGCGCCGATCCGGCTGGGCGATGTGGCGAACGTGATCGACAGCGTGGAGAACGACCGGCTGGCGAGCTGGTACGGCGCCAACCGCTCGATCGTGCTCGCGGTCTTCCGCCAGCCCGACGCCAACACGGTCGAGGTGGTCGATCGGGTGAAAGCGCTGCTGCCGGTGTTCCGCGCCGACGTGCCGCCCGCGGTGTCGATCGATGTGCTCAACGACCGGGCGAACTCGATCCGGGCGGCGGTTGCCGACGTCCAGTTCACTCTCGGCCTCACCATCGTCCTGGTGGTGATGGTGATCTTTCTCTTCTTGCGGCGGCTGTCGGCCACCGTGATTCCCGCCTTGGCCTTGCCGGTATCGCTCATCGCCACTTTCGGGGCGATGTACGTGCTGGGCTTCAGCATCGACAACGTATCCTTGCTGGCGCTCACTCTCTCGGTCGGGCTGGTGGTCGACGATGCCATCGTCATGCTCGAGAACATCGTGCGCCACGTCGAGGGCGGCATGAAGCCCTGGGAGGCAGCACTCCGGGGCGGCCGCGAGATCGGCTTCACCATCATCTCGATCACGCTGTCGCTGGTCGCCGTGTTCATCCCGCTGTTCCTGATGGGCGGCGTCGTCGGCCGGGTGTTTCACGAGTTCGCCGTGGTGGTGACCCTGGCGATCACCCTCTCCGCCTTCGTTTCGCTGACGCTCACCCCCATGCTGTGCTCGCGTTTCCTGCATCCGGAGAAGGCGGAGGAGCACAACAACCTGTTCGAGCGCATCGCCGGCGGCACGCTCAAGCTCATGACCGAGGCCTATGCCAGCTCGCTGCGCTGGGTGCTCCGGCATCGCCCGCTCATGCTGGCGGCGCTGCTCGGCACCATCGTCGCCAGCGGCTATCTCTTTTCCGCCATTCCCAAGGGGTTTTTCCCGCAGGAGGACATCGGCCAGCTCGGGGTGGCGACGGAAGCGGTTCCCGGCATCTCATTTACCGCTATGGTCGAGCTGCAGACCCGCGCCCGCGACATCATCCGCAAGGATCCGGCGGTGCAATCGGTCGCCTCCTCGGTCGGCTCCGGCGGCTTCTCGAACACCGTCAATTCCGGCCGCATGTTCATCACGCTCACGCCGCGCGACCAGCGCCCGCCGGCGGCCGTGGTGGCAAGGCGGCTCCGCCAAGCGGTATCGAACATTCCCGGCATCAACGTCTTCATCAACCCCGTGCAGAACCTGCAGATCGGCGGCCGCCAGAGCAAGAGCCTCTATCAGTACACCCTCCAGGCGCTCGATATCGGCGACCTCTATGAATGGTCGGGCAAGCTGACCCGGGCGCTAGCGCAGACGCCGCAGCTCCAGGACGTCACCTCCGACCTGCAGGTCAACAATCCCGAAGCGACCTTGCGGATCGATCGCGAGAAGGCGGCGGCGCTCGGCGTCGGCATCGATCAGCTGCGCTCGACCTTGTTCAGCTCCTTCGGCACAAGGCAGGTCTCCACCATCTACGCCAACAGCAACGACTACCGGGTGATCCTCGAGCTCGAGCCGAAATTCCAGGGCGACCCGTCGACCCTGTCGCGTCTCTACGTGCATGCGAGCACCGGCCAGCTGGTTCCGATCGATGCCTTCGCCCACATCGAGCGCACCGCGGGTCCACTCACCGTCAACCATCAATCCCAGCTGCCGGCAGTCACCATCTCCTTCAACCTCGCCCAGGGCGTGGCCCTCGGCGACGCCATCGACGCGATCAAGAAAACCGAAGCAACGATGGGCTTGCCCGCCACCATCAACACCTCCTTCCAAGGCACGGCGCAGGTGTTCCAGCAGGCGCTGGCGAACCAGGGCCTGCTGCTGCTGGCCGCGGTGCTGACCATCTACATCGTGCTGGGCGTGCTCTATGAGAGCTTCATCCACCCGCTCACCATCCTCTCCGGCCTGCCTTCGGCCGGCATGGGGGCGCTCCTGACCTTGTGGATCTTCGGCTTCGACCTGAGCGTCATCGCCATGATCGGCATCCTGATGCTGATCGGCATCGTCAAGAAGAACGCCATCATGATGATCGACTTCGCGCTGGCCGCGCAGCGCGAGGAGGGCCGCGCGCCGGCCGATGCCATCTACCAGGCCTGCGTGCTGCGCTTCCGGCCGATCATGATGACGACGATGGCGGCGATCATGGGCACCTTGCCGATCGCCATCGGCCATGGCGCCAGCGCCGAGCTGCGCCAGCCGCTCGGCGTCGCTGTGGTCGGCGGCCTGGTGGTCTCCCAGGTGCTGACCCTCTACATCACGCCGGTGCTCTACATCTATCTCGACCGGGTCGGCCACCACGTCGGAGCAGGGATCGCCTGGCTATGGTCGGGCGGATGGCGGAAGCCGGCCTCCGCCGTGGCGCCGGCATCGAAATCCGAAGGCCGCAAGGTCGCATAGCCCTTCCCGCCGCGCGCGGTCCGCCGCGGCCCAAGCGCGGGGCTCCGCGCATGACCGCTCCTGCCCCCTTACCGCCCGCCGGCCGAAGGCTCGTCCAAAAGCCGATGCGTCCATTTGGACGGCGCCTGCGTATAGATGTTACAATCTGTAGGATTGTTTAGGCGTTTGTACGGTTTCCCGTCCGGGGTCCGGGCAAAGCTGCGGGGGCAGAATGCTTCTGGGGGGCAGTGGGAGGGCGAGCGGATCGGCGGGGCGACGTCGGGCATGGCGGCTGCTTTTGGCCGCCCTCGGGGCCGTTTCGCTCGCCGTTCCAGCCGCGGCGGAGGCGGGCCAGGGGCTCGAGCCGACCCTCGGCCTCCAGCTGGCGCAGGCGTCCTCCGTGTCGGCCGCCACCCGCGCCGAATATGACCGGACCTTCCAGGCGGTGCTCCGCGACCCAGGCAACCTGGATTTGACCTTCCGCTTCGCCGAGCTCGCGGTCGAGGTCGGCGACCTCGAAGGCGCGATCGGAGCGCTCGAGCGGCTGCTGGTCTTCAACCCGGACCTGCCGCGGGTGCGCCTCGAGCTTGGCGTCCTCTACTATCGCCTCGGCTCCCACCAAGCCGCCAAGGCATATCTGGAGCAGGCGCTCGCCGCCCCCAATGCCCCAGCGGAGGTGCGCGAGCGCGTCAGGCCGCTCATCGCCGAGATCGACCGCTCGCTTACGACCAGCCATTTCTTCGGCGCGGTGCAATTGGGCACCCGCTACCAGACCGACGCCAATGCCGCCACCGCCACCGGCAACGTCAAGCTGTTCGGCCTCGATGCGACGCTGTCGAGCGAATTCCTGAAGCAGCACGACTCCAACGGCTTCATCGTCGGCAATCTCGGCTATATCTACGATCTTGGAAACCAAGCCGGCGACGCCATCGAGAGCAACCTGAGACTCGTGGCCACGCGACAGTTCCGGCTGACGAGCCTCGATCTCGGCTTTCTCGAGGCCGATGTCGGCCCGCGGTTCCACCCGTTCGAGCGCATGCCCGGCCTGTCGCTCAGGCCTTACGCCGTCGGCGGCGCCGTCACCCTGGGCGAAGCGCTCTATTACAAGGGCGGCGGCGGTGGGCTCAGCCTCGATACGCCGCTGACCCGCGCGCTCGCGGTCAACCTGGACGGCGAAGGACGGGCACGCTGGTTCCACAATACCGCCTCGCGCTCGACCTCGACCGACAAGAACGGCCCGGAGACCGTCGGCCGGCTGACGGCCCGCTACGCGCTCTCTCCGGTCGCGGCGGTGGTGGCGGCGTTCGAGTTCGTCCGCGACGCCAGCCAGGCGGATAACGAGCGCAACAATCAGTACGGTGTGACCGTCGCCTACAACCGGCAATTTTCGGCGCCGTTCCGGCTTACCCGGCTGCCCTGGTCGTTCAGCCTCAACGCCGGGCGGGTGTGGCGCGAATATGCGGGCCCCGATTCCTCCGTCGATCCCGACGTCACCCGCCACGACCGCGAGTGGTCCGTCGGCGGCTCGCTGACGGCGGGGCTCTTCGGCCGCTGGTCTGCGACCCTGCAGGTCCAGCAGCAATGGGTGAACTCGGCGCTCGTAAACTTCGCCTACCGCAATTCCGCCGTTTCCCTCGCTCTCGGCTACGCTTTCTAGCTGTGCACAGGAGCTCGTGACATGAACACTCACTCCCGTTCCGCCGCGCTCATACTGTCGCTCTCCGTCAGCATGCTCGCGCTGACTGCAACCGCCGTCGACGCGCAGCCTGCGAACAAGGCCGGCGTCGCCGCCGCGGTCAACGCCAGGACCGATGGGACGCCGTCCACGAGCGCCACCCGAAGGCTCGAGATCGGCAACGACGTCTTCCAGCAGGAGCGCATCGCAACCGACGCTCAGGGACAGGCGCAGATGCTGTTCCTCGACGGCTCGGCCTTCACCGTCGGGCCGAACGCCGAGGTGGTTCTGGATGAGTTCGTCTACGACCCAAGCACCGAGGTGGGCAAGCTCGCGGTCTCCGCCAGCAAGGGGCTGATGCGGTTCGTCGGCGGCAAGCTCAGCAAGAAGGATGCGGTCGCCATCAAGACGCCGACGGCGACGCTCGGCATCCGCGGCGGCATCGCGCTCGTCGAGGTGGACGGCCAGACCGGCGCAACCGAAGCCACGCTCCTGTTCGGCGACGAGCTGACGGTGAGGGCGATCAACGGCGAAATCCAGCGGATCACGCGGCCGGGCTTCTCGACCACGGTCGCCAGCCGGGATTCGGCGCCAACGTCGCCCCGGCGGGCGGAGCACGATCGGCTCGGCCGGTCGCTGAACCAGCTGAACGGCAGGCCCGGCGCCGGCGGCGGAGCTAGAGAGGTTCCAACCGAGGCCCACGTCGCCGGCTCGCTGGTCGGCGGGGTCAATTCGAGGCCGGTGGCAGAGGCAATGGCACGCGGAGGGCCAGGCCCGAGCGGCCCCGGCCCCGGCCCCGGCGCCCCGCCGCCGCCCCCGCCGCCGCCGCACGACCCGGTCGCTGCCGCCAGCCAGACCGGCAACAAGGCCACCGCGGCGAAGAACAACGTCGTCATCGGTGCCTACGCGGTCGCTCCGGACCCGTCGCTGAACTCGGCCATCCCGTCGGTGCGCGGTGCGGTCGGCGGTAACCTTCCCGGCGCCGTGGTCTCGCATCAGTTCCTCGTCACCGGCACGGGGAGCGACGGAATCCAGACCCGCGGCGTCCAGGCGAGCATCGTGATCAACGGCCAGGGTGCCGGGCAGCGCTCGCTGGTCGTGGTCACCACCAGCGAGGTGCTCACGCGCGACAACGGCAGGAACAATTTCCTCGCAGGCACCGAGCGCGGCTCGGCGCGCACCGGCGCTACCGACGGATCGATCCTGATCGGCGCCCTCACCACGACGAAGAACGATTCGACCTTCTCCGGCAACAAGCTGCCCGACACCTACGTGTCGGGTACGAGCGATCCCGCGGGCGTCAGGAGCACTGCGGTCGATGTCGGCCTCGTGCCGGCGACCAAGACCGAGTACTCCTTCGTGCAGAACGCGTTCCGGGTCGCGCCGCCGGCCGGGGTCGGCGTATCGCGAACCGGCCAGGTCATGGGCGGCTACGCGACCGGCATGGTCGACACGCGACTGCCGAATGGCACGCGCGCGGACCCGACGATCCTGACCTCCGGCCAGTTCTCGAGCACGGGCGCGCAGACCCAGGCCGGCCCCGACGCCGTGCAGATCGCGACCAATCCCGGCAATCACCGGATCGCCGCCAACTTCAACCTTTCCGACGGTACCACCGACATCGACGGCAGGGCGCGCACCCGAGCGCCCAACAATTACGGCTTGAAGTTCGGATCCCTCGATGGCCCGAACAACGCCCGCAGCGCCTTCATCGACGACAATGCCTTCGCTGCCGGGGAGACGCTCGTTTCCGGCACCAACCAGGTCGCCTCGACCGTCAACGGCAATCAGGTCATCAGCGATCCCAACCTGGCCATAAGCCAGCTCTACCTCGTCTCCAGTGCGCTCGCCTCCACAGCCAGCGTATTGCCGGCGGGCGTGCAGTTCTGCCAATGCGAGTTCGTGAAATGGGGCTTTTGGGGCGGCCAGCTCGCCACCGGAGATGCTTCGGCCTTGCGCCTCGATCGCATCCATCTCGGCACCTGGGTCGCCGGCCCGATGGCCAGGGCCTCGGACATGCCGCAGACCGGCATCGCGACCTTTGTGGGCCATGCCATCGGCACGGTGGTGAACGGCAGCGCCCAGTACATCGCCGGCGGCGGCTTTTCCAATGTCTGGGACTTCGGGCGCAAGCAGGGCGCGCTCACCATCAGCAACTTCGACGGGCTCACCATGAGCGGGGCTCTCAGCAGCGCCAATGGCCGCGACTATGGTGGCACGCTGGCGGTCACTGGGCAGAGCGGCCTCGGCGGCAGCGCTCAAGGCTCGTTCTTCATGGGCAGGGGCGATCCGGCGCGCGAGACCGGCGGCCAGTTCGTGGTCAAGGCCAGCGGAACCGGCGGGTCGCGCTACGGGGCGACCGGAATCTTCGTTGGCCGCAAGCCCTAGCTCGCGGCCTCACTTGCTCTTGGCGACGTAGACCCCATCCCAGCCGGGCACGGGCGGATTTGAGCGGAATTCGCCGATGCGCTCGGCGAACATCTGGTAGAGCGCTTCGAGATCGGGCCTGAGCCCGCGGCACTCGGCGAGCGCCCGTTCCGCCGCCTCCCAGTCCTGCGCGCGGTAAGCCTTGATCATCGCCGCATGGTGCACGCCGAAGGCTTGGAACGACGGCTCCGTCACCAGGTCCGTCGGCCCCATCAGCGCATAGATGCGGACCGCCTCCTTCTTGCCTTTGACCGCGATCAGGTCGAGCTCGATCGCGGCAAAGTCCGGGGCCTTCGCGCGCGTCTCCTCACCGATGACGATGGTCATGCCATAGGTCTTTGACTGGCCTTCGAGACGCGAGGCGAGATTGACCGCATCGCCCAGGACCGAATAGTCGAAGCGCTGCTCGGAGCCCATGTTGCCGACGACGACCTCGCCGGAATTGAGCCCGATGCCGACCGCGAGCGGCCGATGCGGCCGGCCGGAAGCGGCGGCCTCATCCGCCAGGCGCTCGTTCAAGCGGGTGAGCTCGTCCAGCATGGAGAGCGCCGCCTCGCAGGCATGGCGCCCGTGCTCGCGATCCTCGATGGGCGCGTTCCAGAACGCCATGACGCAGTCGCCCATGTACTTGTCGATGGTGCCGCGGCGGGCGAGGATCGCGTTCGTCATCGGCGTCAGGAAGCGGTTGATGAGCTGGGTCAATCCTTGCGGGTTGGCCTTGAACCCCTCGGAGATGCTGGTGAAGCCGCGCACGTCGCAAAAGAGGAAGGTCATGTCGCGGGTTTCGCCGCCGAGCTTGAGCTTGCCCGGATCCCGGGCCAGCTCGTCGACCAATGCCGGCGACAGATACTGGGCGAAGGCGCCGCGCACCTGCCGCTTCTCCGCCTCGGTGCGCATATAGGTCAACAGCGAGCCGGCGAGATAAACCGCAAGGCTCGCCACCGACGGCACGACCGGGTCGACGAGAACGTGCTCGACCTCGTATCCATACCAGGAGCCGGCGAAGGCTGCCGCAATGGCGGCCACCCCGACGCTGGCGGCGACCAGCGCACCCACCCGCGCGATGACGATGATGAGGGCCGTACCCAGGACCAGAAGGAAGCTGATCTCGGCGCCATCCGCCCAATCCGGGCGTTCGAGATATTGTCCCAGCAGGATCTGCTCGAGGGCCTGCGCATGCGCCTGGACGCCCGGCAGCGCCGGATCGAGCGGCGTCGTCCTAAGATCGAACAGGCCGGCGGCGCTGGTGCCGACCACCATGATGTTGCCGCCGATCTCGTCTTCGGCGACTTCGCCCGACAGCACGCGCCAAGCCGAAATCGCCTCGCCCTCGACCCGTCGGCGGAAATGCAGCCAAACCTGGCCCCGGCTATCGGTGGGGACCACCTGTGGGCCGATCTTGACCGTGTTGATGCCGGTGTTGGCGCCGAAACTCAATGCTTGATTGGCGCCCGAGGCCTTGACGATGAAGGTGCGGGCACCCAGCCCGACGCGGAGGACTTCGGCCACCAGCGAGGGATAGAGCTGGGAGCCCAGGCGCAGCACCAGGGGCACGCGCCGGGTCATGCCATCAGGGTCTTGCACCAGGTTGAGGCTGCCATTGCCGGCCGCAGCCTTCTCGATCGGCTCGAGATCGACCACCGCGCCGACATAGCTCGGAATGAAGGGGTTGGGATCGTCGCCGGCGACCGCGAAGCTGCCCTTGAGCTGAGGTGGGCGACGGCCGGGAGTTGCGGTCAAGGTGAAACCGGTCACCACCCGCGCTTGGCCGATGGCTTCGGCCAGGAGGCGGTCATGGTCGGGCAAGCCGGAAATCGCCTCCTTGAGCCGCACCAGCTCGGGCGCATCCGCCCAAAGCCGGACGACTTCCGTGGGCGAGGTCCGGTCCGGCTCGGGAAACATCATGTCGAGGGCGACGACGGCGGCTCCAGCCTCGGCGAGATTGCCGATGAGCTTGGCCATGACCGTTCGCGGCCACGGCCATTGGCCGATGCGCGCCAGGCTTTCCTCGTCGATATCGACGACGCGGACCGGCGCCGCCTCAGGCTCCCGGGGGGCGAAGACCTGGTAGGCATCGAAGACTCTGAGCCGAAAGCCGCCCAGCAGCTCCCCCGGATCGATGACGCGCCAGGACAGCGCCAGGGCCAGCATGGCGATGGGGATGGAGTAGTCGACAAGCCGCCGGAAGAACCGCATGGGGAGTGGCGTTCGCCTTCTTCGGTGCCGATGCGCAGGAGCGTGGCAAGACCTTAGTCTCGGGCAAGCTCGCCGTCATCCCGCGAGCTGCTAGGATTCAGCCGCCAGGGTGGACCGTTATGCTGGGGGGCGCTAAGCTTTTTCCCATCAGAAAGCCGGATTCAGGCTCGCCCTGGCTCTCCCGCCTCCTCTCCTCGCCCCGCTGATGGATCCCGGCCGGAGCGCCCACCAACCGCCAGAGGCTCCATGCACACCATCCTGATTGCCGAATGCGCCCAGGAGATCTCCTCCTTCAATCCGGTGCCCAGCGAATACACGAACTTCACCGTCGTTCGCGGCGATGAGATCATTCAGCGCCATCGCGACCAGAATACCTCGATCGCGGGGGCGCTCGGCGTGTTCAAGGAGCGCGCCGACGACATCCGCGTGGTGCCGACCTATGCCGCAACCGCCTACAGCGCCGGCATGCTGTCGAAGAAGGGCTTCGCTAAGCTCTCGGACGAGCTCCTGGCGGCGATCCGGGCCAAGGCCAAGGGTGCCGCTGCGCTCTACTTCTCCCTGCACGGCGCCATGGGTGCGGATGGCGAGCTCGATCCCGAGGGCAACCTCCTGGAGCGCGCCCGCGAGATCCTGGGCCCGCGCATTCCCATCGTGATCTCCCTCGACCTCCACGGCATCCTGACCGAGCGGATGCTTCGCCATATCGATGGTGTGGTCATCTACCACACCTATCCCCATGTGGACTTCGCCGACACCGGCCAGCGGGCGGCCCGGCTGCTGCTGCGCATTCTCGATCGCGCGATCAAGCCGGTCATTTCCCGCGTGGTCGTGCCCTGCCTGGTGCGCGGCGACGAGCTCATCACCGAGACCGGCGTCTATGGCGGCGTCATCCGCCAGGCGCAGAAGCTGGAGCAAAGCGGCAAGGCGGCCGCCGCCGCCTTCATGATCGGCAACCCCTTCACCGACGTGCCGGAGCTGTGCAGCCAGGCCGTGGTGGTGACCGACGGGGATGTTGCCGGCGCCGAAGCCGCCGCCACCGATCTTGCCTGGAGCTTCTGGGCCGACCGGCCGCTGATGCAGACGCGCCTGGTGGCGATTCAGGATGCGATCGCCAAGGCCAAGACCATGACCGGCCCCGTCATCTTCACCGATGCCGCCGATGCGACCAGCTCGGGGGCGACCGGCGACAGCAACGCCATCCTGGTGGCGCTGGTCAAAGCCGGCTATGCCGGCAAGGTGCTGCTGCCGATCGTCGATCCGCCGGCCGTGAAGGCCGCCTTCGCCGCCGGCGTGGGGGCCACGCTCAAGGTCAAGCTCGGCGGCGCCTTGGACAAGCGCTTCAAGCCGGTCGAGCTCGAGGTGACCGTCGATCTTCTCTCCCGCGGCCGCTGCGTCTTGGAGCGCAGCGGCTTGCCGATGGACGCCGGCCCGACGGCCGTGCTCCTCCACAAGAACTTCACCATCGTGGCGATCACGCGCGGGGCCTATCTATTCGACCGTGCGGTGTTCTATGCCGCCGGACAGGACCCGAAGCGCTTCGATCTGACGGTGGTGAAGTCCCCCCATTGCGAGCACCACATGTTCGACGATTGGGCGGAACGCAACTTCAATATCGACGCGCCGGGCGCCACCAGCGCCAACTTGCACAGCCTCGGGCATAGGATCTGCCGGCGGCCGATCTATCCGCTCGATCCCGAGGCGACCTTCAAGCCGAAGCCGCAGACCTTCCAGCGCGGACGGAATTGAGCGCGCGGAGGTTCGTCCTGCTTGCGGTTTTCTGCTTCGATCCGCCCCTCACCCTAACCCTCTCCCCAAGGGAGAGGGGGTAAAAAGGAAAGCGGCTCCTATTCCCTTGTATGGGGGGCTTTGCACAAGAAGTCGTAAAACATCGGCCATTTTTGTGCAGCCGAATCTTTTTTTGCAGCCGACACTAGGATGAACAGTCCGCCGGAGGGGGGCCGACGCACTGGCAGAGATGATCACAACGGAGACCGCTGTTTCCACCTTGCAAGCTCGCCTTTGAGTGACGACTATTGCCAAATGGTAGGGTTCCTCAGGCTAGTCACATTCCTTCTCGGCCTCTCGACATACTTCTATGCCCTACCTCGGGGCTGGGCAGCGGATGAGCTATGCCTTGATGGATTCTGTATCGGCCAACCTCTCACTGCGGATCGGTTTGCCGAAATCGACTGGTTGGTTCCTAAGGAGGTGAAGAAGGAAAATTGCACCGGGATAGGATGCCAGCCAGCAGTGGCCTTTCGTGGCTACCCGGAGAAGCTTCAATCAGAACTGGCCGAAGCCCTTAGCTGGAGTTACGACGTCGTCGCGAAATATAACGTCGTTTCTCGGAACAACCTGCCGATCCTTCGCCAGTATCGATATGAGTGTAATCCGTCAGCGCGAACCGGTCGCGGCGAGCGTCGCTTCATTGGAATTCACCGAAGCACACCTAGCCGATATCTCACCGTAATTGGCTTAAGGCTAATTGGCAGTGAGCTTCGAGTTTATCGGATCGTGCGAGAGTACCCGATTACGAATCAGAATGAACTCCTCTTGCTTGCACGCGAACTCCACAAGACCTACGGCGAAGCGATCCTGTATGTCGACTATCTCAGTTCGAACGCCTATTCTGATGTGATCCGACACGACAAAAGTGGCTGGTTCGGCCGGAGCAAGCTTTTCAATCCCAACGATCTGGCCGACAACGCTGCCGAACTCGTTCTGATTGATCCGAAGACGCGCGACCTGCTCGGACCGTCGAAAATGCCGGAAAGTGGCGAGGTCAGAGACCTGCCCGTCGCGCCACATCCCCAAT
Source organism: Pseudomonadota bacterium (assembly GCA_016195085.1). Classification (NCBI taxonomy): domain Bacteria; kingdom Pseudomonadati; phylum Pseudomonadota; species Pseudomonadota bacterium. The sequence goes on from JACQAG010000024.1 coordinate 53,836, forward strand.
GCAATCGAGTCTTGCCGCTCCAATAAAGGCGAGTTTGCTGGGATGACCGACGCACCACAGCGACGCTTCACCAAAGCCGACGTGCTCGTCATCTTTCAACGGCAAGACCACGCTTATCAGCTTGCTCTTCTTGCTAGCCAACTTCTCCGGTCCCAGAACAACTCGCAGGGTACGGTCTCCGCGACGGCACGGGGAAGCCAGACAGGTTTTGGCAGTCATTGGATTTCTGGAGCAGAACTGGCAGCGAAGCTCGATAGCGAGGAGCGTGATGGGCTGTGGAGTGAGTTCACGCTCGTGCAGCTTCACGCGCTTATCCAGTTCCCATTGGAGGTGTTGGAGGACTATTGCGAGGATGCCAAGCAGCTTGCTGCTCTAGCGGCGACTGACTGGTATCGGTTCGCCAAACACATTCGAAACGCAGTCGCCCACAATCGACGTTTTCATTTTGGACGGAACAATGAGGGCAGATTCAAGCACCTTCCGGCATCCTGGGAAGGGCAAGAGATCACCGAGGACATGCAAGGCAAGCCGCTCACGTTTGAGCATCTCTGGCATCAGAACGGATACCGCCTCTTCGTCGCGATGCGTGCCTTCTTAGAGTCGCTACCCGAGCCCCCCCTCGATAGCCGCTGCCTTCCTCACTCAGAGCAGAAGCATGCTGAAGCATCGCTCTCCGGCGACCGTATATGAGCCCTGTTGGCCGCTGCATCTATTGCGGAGCAACCGACAAACTTTCACGCGAGCACATCCACCTCGTCGGTGGATCAGGAGAAGAAACAAGTCCTAAGGACGGCCTTCTTCACACAATTTACGCCTACGAACCCGGGCTACATAGCGACGTATCCTCAAGGATCTGACTGTATTTACGGGTTGGTCTCTAGATCGACGGATTCAGCCTCAGGGCTTTTTTGTGCAGACGCCATTATTTGTGCAAGGCCCCCATGGGGAGAGGGTTAGGGTGAGGGGCGGCGCCAAACGGCAGAGCACGCTCAAGGTGTCATGCACGACCTCGTCATCAAGAATGCGGTGATCGTCGACGGGCTCGGATCGAAGCCGCTTCAGGGCGCGCTCGCGGTGGACAATGGCCGGATCGTCGCCGTCGCGGATGCAGAGCGCACGGGCGCGCTCGGTGGAGCCCGCGAGATCGTCGATGCCGAGGGCCTCATGCTGGCGCCGGGCATCATCGACGGCCACACCCACTATGATGCGCAGCTCACCTGGGATCCCTGGGCCGATCCCTCGCCGGCGCTCGGCGTCACCACCGTGGTCATCGGCAATTGCGGATTTACCATAGCGCCTTGCCGGGAACGGGACCGCGACTTGACCATGCGCAACTTGACGCATGTAGAGGGCATGTCGCTGGAGGCGCTGCGCACCGGCATCGCCTGGGAGTTCGAGAGCTTCTCCGATTATCTCGCCATGCTGGAGAAGAACGGCGTCGGCCCGAACGTGGCCGCCTTCGTCGGCCATTCCTCGATCCGCACCTATGTGCTGGGTGGGGACGCCGCCAGGCGGCGCGCGACCGATGCCGAGATCGCCGAGATGCGGCACCTGGTGCGGGACGCCATGGACGCCGGCGCGATCGGCTTCGCCACCTCCACGAACGAGCCGCACAACTGCGAGAACGGCATCCCCATGCCTTCGCGGCTCGCCGACGATCGGGAGATGCGGGCGCTGGTCACGGCCATGGGCGAGAGCGGCCGCGGCGTGTTCATGCTGACCAAGGGCACCGTCACCCCGGTTCCCTATCTCGAGTCCCTTGCTGCCGACAGCGGCCGGCCGGTGCTGATCGCCGCCATGCTGCACAACCAGACCAACCCGACCCGGGTGTTCGAGGGCTTGGCTGAGATGCAGGCGGCGCGCGGGCGCGGGCACCGTCTCTATCCGCAGGTGTCGTGCTGCCCGCTCACCATGGATTTCACCCTCCGGAGCGCCTACGTGTTCGAGGGCCTCGCGGCCTGGAAGCCGGCGATGCAAGCCCATGGCGAGGCCTTGAAAGAGGTCTATGCCGACCCACAATTCCGCGCCGCGGTGAAGGACGACCTCTTGCAGCACCGCGGCATGCGCCTCTTCAACAGCGAATGGGACAAGCTCGACGTGGTCGAAGCGATGCGGCCCGCCAACCGCTGGGCCGAAGGCGGCTCGGTGGCAAGCCATGCGGCAACGGCCGGCACGCATCCGCTCGATTGGATGCTCGATTTCGCGCTTTCCGAGAATCTCGAGACGCAGTTCACCGCCGTGCTCTTGAACACCGACGAGGAAGCGGTCGGCCGTCTCTTGACCCACCCCGACAGCCATATCGCCCTTTCCGACGCCGGCGCGCATCTCACCTTCTTCTGCGATGCCGGCTTCGGGCTGCACCTCCTTGGCCATTGGAGCCGGGAGCTGGGCTTGATGCCGGTCGAAGAGGCGGTGCGGCGGCTGACGAGCCAGCCCGCCGCGTTATTCGGCATGCAGGACCGCGGCAGGCTTGCACCGGGAGCAGCCGCCGACCTCATCCTCTTCGATCCGGCCACCGTCGGCCGCAGCGAGAAGCGCCGCGTCAGCGATCTGCCGGCCGGCGCAACGCGCCTGGTGACGGAAGCGGCAGGTCTCCACGGCGTATGGATCAACGGCGAGCGCGTCGCCGATGCGAACGGTCTCTCGGCGCCGGACCGTCGGCCAGGCAAGGTGTTGCGCGAATTCGCCGCTTAAAGGGAGAGCACGATGGCCCAGCTGGAAGTCACCTATTGGTCGCGTGAAGCGATGCTGAAGCGCGTGGCGCGGTTCGATAGGCTCAAGGGTTCCGATGGCGGCCTTCCCGACAGCCGCTATCCCGAAAGCATCCGCACCCTCTACAACGTCATCGGCTTTCAGCCTCCCGAGGGCGAAGGCGAGGTGCACTCGCCGGTCGGCGCGGAAGCGGCACGGATGGCAGCCATACCCATCAGGGAAGGCTTCAATCTCGGCTTCTGCCGGTGCAAGTCGGGCAAGGGGCCGCTGATGCACAACCACGACACCAACGAGACGTTCATCGCGCTCACCGGCGTCTGGCGCGCGTCGTGGGAATCCGCCCCGGGCAAGGTCGAGTGGATCGACCTCAAGCCCTATGACGTCGTCTCGTTCCCGCCCGGCGTTCCGCGCCGCTTCGAGAACGTGACCCCGGGCGACCCGGAGCTGGACCAGCTGCTCTTGTTCGTGATCGGCGGCGACAGCCCGATGGCCGAGTTCACCCCCGCTGCCCTCGAGCTCCTGGCCAAGGCCGGCTTATACGCCCCCGCGTAAAGGGAGCGAGATGGAAGCTCATCCCGCCTTCGTCACATGCACCGGCGGGGTCCGGTTGAACCATTCCGGCTTCGCCCGCTCGAGCTGTGCGGCCAATCTTAAGAGCAGATCCTCGCGGCCGAAATTGCCGTAGAGCTGCGCGCCCACCGGCAGCCCGTCGCGATCGAAGCCGGCTGGGACCGAGACGCCGGGCATGCCGGTCTCGTTGCCCGGCATGGTGTAGCGGCAGGCATCGGCCAGCCGCGCGATCCAGCCCTCCAAGGGCTCGTCGCGCAGCAACGAATAAGGTCCATTGGCTTGAGGCACCCGGATCGCAAGGGTCGGCGTCAACAGCACGTCGTAGCGATCCATGAGCTTGCCGAAGGCGCGGGTCACGGTGTTGTTGTGCGCCATCGCCTTGTAGAGATCGAGGGTCGTGTAGCGCTTGGCCGCCTCGTAGTGGCGCCAGGTCATCGGATTGAGATAGTCGCCGAGGCTGTTGGCGCCGATGGCGCGGCTGTCGCCGATCCAGCCATAGGGAGCCCGGGCGGAGATCCATTGGGTGATGTAGCCCCACCACATCGCCTGCCAGTCGCAGATGGTCTTGTCGTCGATCTCCTCGACAGGATGGCCGAGGGACTCCAGAACCTTGGCGACCGCGCGTACCCGGGAGACAACTTGCGCATCGGTCGCCCCGCCGCGACCCCAGGGGCCGGTGCTGAGTCCGATCTTGAGCTTGCCGGGCTTGCGCTTGATCGCTTCCAGATAGGAACCCTCGGGCGGTGCCATCGGGATGTAGGAGCCGCCATTGGGCGCACGCCAGAGATAGTCCATGACCGCCGCAGTATCGCGCACGCTCCGCGTCACCACGGTCTCGCTCACATGCCGGGTGGTGTAGTCGCTCTGCGCCAGCTGGCGCGGCACCCGGCCGCGGCTCGCCTTCAAGCCCACCAGCCCGCAGAAGGATGCCGGTATGCGGGTCGAGCCGCCGCCGTCGGAGGCCATGCTGATCGGCGTAACACCCGCGGCGACGAACGCCGCCGAGCCGCCGGAAGAGCCGCCGGGGGTGCGCTCGAGATTCCAGGGATTTCGAGTGACGTTGAGGCGGCCGAGATAGTCGGTCGCGGTGTCGAAGGTCATGCCGAACTCGGGCGTGGTCGAGCGGCCGATCGGCACCAACCCGGCAGCCAGGTAGTTCTCGACCAAGGGATCGGTCGCCTTGACGACGAAGTCCTTCAAGAGCTTGGTGCCGGATTCCTGCCGTCTGCCCTTGAGCCCCGAGCCGATGTCCTTCAAGAACATCGGCACGCCGTAGAGCGCGCCCTTCCTGTTCGGACCGTCCTTGTCCGGGCTCTCCAGCACGTCGGCGAACACTTCGAGCACGCCGGCCAGCTTCGGATTCAACAGCGCGACGCCCGCCGCCGCCTGGCGGGCGAGCTCCGCCGGCGTCACCTTCTTCTTGCGCACGAGATCGGCCAGCCCCACGGCATCGTGCTTCGCCCATTCCTCCCAGCTCATGGCCATCGCACTCTTCGCCATCTCCCGTCCTCCCTCGTCCCCGAACGGCCGCCGATCACGATAGCACCCTAGGGAAGGTGACCGGCGCCTCTCGCAGTGCTTGTATCGGAAGCAGCTTTTTCCCCCGGCGCGGCTTGTGGTGTTTGCCGGCGCTCTTCGCATAGGATCCCACTGACAATGCCGCGCTGCCAAGCATAGGTGCGGGCGGAAGAACCGGGGAGGAGGGAGCCATGGCGGCATCGAACAATGGTCCGGCGATGAGCTGGGCGGAGTGGATGCGATACGACGCCGTCGGCCTGGCCGATCTCGTCCGCAAGAAGAAGGTGATGCCCCGAGAGCTGACCCGCCAGTCGGCGGATGCCGTCGGCCTGGTCAATCAGAAGCTTGCCGCCGTGCTGGAGGTTTTCGACGACATCCGGGAGAAGCCGGCCGTCTCCGGCGCCGACAAGAAGGGAGCGCTCTTCGGCGTCCCGCTCTTCCTCAAGGACCTCGGCTCCGGCTTCAAGGGGCGTCGGCAGGAATCGGGAGCCAAGCTGTACAAGGGCAACATCGCCAAGGCGACCGACCCCACGGTCGAGAACTTTCTCGCCGCCGGCCTCGTCCCGCTCGGCCGCTCGACCACGCCGGAATTCGGTATGACCTTCGATACCGCGACCGACTATCTCGGCCGCCTCAACGTGACCCGCAACCCGTGGAACCTGGCGCGCACTCCTGGCGGATCTTCCGGTGGCTCGGCGGCGCTGGTTGCCGCCGGCGTGACGCCGGTCAGCATGTCCTCCGATGGCGGAGGCTCTACCCGCATTCCCGCTTCCTTCTGCGGGCTCGTGGGCCTCAAGGCCTCGCGCGGCCGCGTACCGCGCCCGCTGGCCCAGAGCGAATACATGACCAGGATCAGCGTCGACGGTGTGGTGACCCGCACCGTCAGGGACACGGCGGCGGTCTATGACTATCTGACTCGCGTTCCCAATGGCGGCAGCTTCATCAAGATGCAGCCCTTCGACGGCTCCTACGCGAAGATCATCAGGAAGAACCCGAGCAAGCTCAAGATCGCGCTCTCGGTCGGCCGCTGGGGACGCGACGGCAAGCCCGACGCGCAAGTGGTTCAGCGGGTCAAAGAGACCGCCAGGCTGCTGCAACGCCAGGGGCATGCGGTCGAGGAAATCGACGACACGACGATTTGCGATTGGCAGGCGCTATGGTGGGGCTATTTGGTGCAATGGATCGGCTCGCGCGCGCAGTTCCGGACCACCGCCAAGGACCGCGGCGTGCCGTTGGCAGAACTCCGCGACCACCTCTCGCCGATGACCTATCGGCACTACCTCGCCGCCGATCGCTACGACAAATTCGACATCTGGAAGATGATGAGCTGCAACAACACGGCAACTCGGGGATTCGGCAAGCTCATGGAGGGCTACGATGCCGTGCTTACACCGACGCTCGCCATTCGCGTGCCGGACGCAAACGGTCTCTATTCGCTATTGCGAGACGAGGACATCGACACCTGGGTCGGCCGCCTCTTCGACGCCTGCCGCTACACCATGCCGGTGAACGAGACCGGCCTCCCGGCGATCTCCGTCCCCGCCGGCCTCGATGGCGACGGCCTGCCGATCGGCGCGATGCTGACCGGAAACTTCGCGCGCGAGGATCTGCTGCTGCAGCTCGCCGCCCAGCTCGAACGCGCCAAGCCGGAATGGTTCAATCAAAACCCGCCGCTCAACGTGACGATGGCGGGTTGAGCGGAGAGGATCGGGCGCAGGCAGCGAGCCTCGGCCGCTAAGGCACAGACCCGCGAAGGCCGATTAGATAGAAATCCTTTGGTACTCTCCCGATACCAAGAGGAGTTGTATCATCAAGACAGATGATATGATTCCTCCTGCGTAACCTTGTATTAGTCGATGATTCATATCATATTATGGCCATGACAACGGGCATGGAACGCCAACAAGATCGCGCCATTGCGCTGCTATCCCAGCAGGGTATGGCACGCCTGTCGGAACTGACAGATGCCGGGATCACTGCCGCCACCGTCTCTCGCATGGAGCGGAAGGGCAAGGTCATCCGCCTTGCGCGCGGCCTCTATCAGCTTCCCGAAGCACCGCTTGATGCGAACCACTCGCTCGCCGAAGCGGCCAAGCTGGTGCCGAAAGGGATCATCTGCCTCCAATCGGCGCTGGCTTTTCATGACCTGACCAACCGCATCCCGCCCTCCATCTGGATGGCAATCGGCGTCAAGGATTGGCGGCCGCGGATCACCTCCCCGCCAATACAGATCATGCGGTTCGGGCCGAAGGTTTTTGAATCAGGCATCGAAACGCATGTCATTGAGGGCGTCCCCGTTCGCATATATGGGGCAGCCAAGACTGTGGTCGACGCGTTTCGCCATTGCCATATGGCAGGACGGCTCTATAGCAAGAGCCTTGGCTACAATCTCGCTCCGGCAATCGAAGGTCTGAGAAACGCGCTGCGTCAGCGCAAGGCGACGCCGGCCGAGATTGCACGGTTCGCGGTGGAGGATGGACCCAAGACTTGGGAGCTCGTCAGACTTTCCCTCGAGGCCTTCACGGTTGATGCCTAAGCCCGTTCGCAACATCGGGGCTTCGGTTCGGGCGCGTCTGCTGAATCTGGCGAAGCAACAAAATCGGCCGTTTCAGCTGCTGCTCACGCGGTTCGTGCTGGAGCGCCTCCTCTATCGCCTCAGCCTCACGATGCATCGGGACTATTTCGTGCTGAAGGGCGCCATGCTCATCACAACATGGTTTGCCAATCCGCATCGCCCGACACGGGACATCGACTTCCTCGGATTTCGCGATCCCGATCCGGAAACGATGCTGAGTGCCTTCCGCGAGATATTTGCTGTCAAGGTCGAGGATGGCGTCGAATTCGATGTCGCGGCCCTACGGATCGATCAAACCCGCGAGGAGTTGGAATATGGCGGCCTCCGAGTCAGAACGATCGCGACGGTCGGTGGGGCGCGCGTGACCGTTCTTATCGACATCGGATTCGGCGACGCCGTTGAACCGGGACTCGAGGAGGTCGTAATTCCGGTTTTGCTAGACTTCCCGGCTCCGCGCCTGCGAGCCTATGCGCGCGAGACCGTCATCGCCGAGAAGTTTCAGGCCATGGTAAAGTTCGGTCGCGCAAACAGCCGGATGAAGGATTACTACGATATCTGGGTTCTAAGCCGCACCCACGAGTTCGCCGGCGATCGCCTCGCCCGAGCAATCGCAGCGACCTTCGCCCGCCGGCGGACCGAAATTCCGGCTGAACCGCCTGACGCGCTGACTGAAGCCTTTGCGTCAGACTCGGTCAAGCTCCAGCAATGGGCTGAGTTCGCGAGTAATATCGCCCTGCAGCCTAGTTCCTTCGCCAAGGTGATTGACGATTTGGTCTCGTTCCTCATGCCGCGCGCGGCCGAAGCACGGGTGATCAAACCCCTCGAATGAGGTACTTCGAGCGAGCGATAGACGTGCCTTCCGGAAACTTCGCGCGCGAGGATCTGCTGCTGCAGCTCGCCGCCCAGCTCGAACGCGCCAAGCCGGAATGGTTCAATCAAAACCCGCCGCTCAACGTGACGACGGCGGGTTGAGCAGAGAGGATCAGGTGCGGGCTTCGCCGCGGAATCGCGCGCGAGACCTCCTAGACCTGCTCTAGGTGAGCTCGCTCTCTCTGACGACCCGCTCGTGGCCGTCGCGGACCGACTTCACCCGATATTGGTTGTCGCCTTCCTGGGCAGGCAGACGCCGAACCACCTCATAGCGGCCGGGAGGGACGACCCCGCGCACCAAGGTGCGGGCGTCGACCACTTGGCCAACCTTGTATCTATGCTCCGACATGTTCGTCGACTCCTCGCTCGAAGCCATTCAGCCCTGGCTCCGGCATGTTGCGACCACGATGACCTCTTCGCGACAGCGCGCCCCTAACCGGACCGCAATGCGCGCCAGAGAAGTCCCGCGGCCCCATGCCGCTATCTAAAGCCAGAACTGGACCCGATTGGAACTCATGACGACCAGAACGGTGCGACCAAGCACAATCGACGCACCGATCAGGCCAGTTGGGTCACGTTGCAAGATTCGATATGCCCGCTATCATACACGGAGCCGGCGGGAATGCCAGAAACCTTTGCGCGTGGCTGCCACGCCCTATCGGCCCCAAGCGGCGCTGGATCGAAGCGGCCAGAAATCGTCCGATGCAAGGCTTTACCCATTGGCAATGCGCGCAGCCCGGCTCCGCTCGTTCAGGAGAGTCCTTGAGCCTGGCTCTCGCGGCCGTGGCGGTCGGCATGGCGCTCCTGGGCACGGAAGCGGCCAAGGCCGCACCCGAGGAGGCGGCTTACGGCGCGCCGGAATACCCGACCCCGGCGCTGGGCGAGATCATTCGCCAACGCTTCCTCGTCGCCGCGCACAGCCGTGCCGATACGATCTTTACGGCGCGCACTATTGAGCACCGCAAACGGCCATTGGCGTTAGCGGATTGGCAGGACAACTAGGCAATGGCAGTGGGGAGGACAATGGCGAAGACCCTGGAGATTGGCGCGGTCGGGTCGGGCGTGCTGCATACCGACAAAGAGGTCCCGGACGTCGATACCAAGTTCCGCATGGTGAAGGAATCCGGAGCCTTCGACTATTTCGACCGCTCGCCGCCGATGGGCGAGCTCGATCTCTATCTCAATGCCAGCCGCAAATACGACCTGCCGATCCGCGCCGGCGGCTGGTTCTACACGCTCGGCCGCGACGAGCCGCTGCTCGAGTGGAATCTCCGGATCGCCAAGGAGGTCGGTGCTCGGGCGCACAACGTGCAAATCATGACCAACGATGCCAACGGCAGGCCGGTCAGCGACGAAGACGTGGTGCGTACCTATCTCTGGGCCGCGGAGAAGGGCGATCGGTTCGGCGTCGATCCCTGCCTGGAGGTTCACGTCAATATGTGGTCGGAGCATTTCGGCCGCGTGGCGAAGGTCGGCCGCGCGGTGGAGGCGCGCGGCATCCGTTTCAACATGACCCTCGATCACTCCCACGTCATCTTCAAGATCGACAATCCGAAGGAACAAGAGGTGCAAGGCATGCGCGAGGACGTGGCCTCCGGCCGCGTCGTGCTCGATCCCTTCAAGGCGGACAGCGTCACCCATCAATGGATCATGGCCAATTGGGTGCGCCACGCCCATGCGCGCCCGGCCATCCCCAACAACCCGGTCAATGTCTGGGCCAAGCACCCCAATGGCAATTATGGCCGCGGCATCCAGTATCCCTTCCTCAAGCCCAAGCAGGGCGAATGGCATTCCGAATGGCAGGAAGAGCGGCTCGAGCCTTGGAAGCAGGTGGTCCGCGATCTGCTCGAGCACCACGCCCGCACCCTCGACAGCCGGCTCGGGCAAATATCGACGGAGATGATTCCCTCGACCGACTACGGCGCCGGGGCCAAGTATTCGATCTTCGAGCACAACGCCGCTTGCGCCCGCTGGATTCGCCAGACCTGGAACGAGATCTCGCTGAATGCGACCTAGAGGAGACATGGCAATGATCGCCGGAGTGGCGCGCTCTTGGACCTAGCGCGAGCGATCGGCGAGGAGAGTTGCGCCAAGCGCGGCCTCACCCCCCTCATCGGCGAGCCCATAGACGGTCTCCGCCGTGCTGAAGCCCGCCAGCATGAACTCGCCGAGCGGGGATAGACCGGGGCCGTAGGCGCCAGCGAAAGCGCTGGAGGCGACGACGGATCGGCCCAAGCTTCCAGCGAGCGTCTCCAGCCGAGCCGCAAGGTTGACCGCCGGACCGATGCAGGTGAAATCCAGCCGCTCGCCGCTGCCGATATTGCCGTACAGGACCTCGCCCAGATGCAGCGCCAGGCCGAAGCGCAATCCCCGCGTAGCCTCGTCTTCCGTCGCCGCGGCCAGCCGGGCGACATCGGCGCGCGCCTCGGACGCGGCGGCGAAGGCGTCCTTGCAGACATTGCCGGCGGCGCCGGCACCGCTGACGATCGGAAAGATCGCCAAGAGCCCATCGCCCATGAATTTCAGCACCTCGCCGCCATGCCGGCAGATCGCCGGCACCTGGCAGTCGAAATAGCGGTTCAACAGGTCGATGAGAGCCTTGGGCGGCAGACGATCGGCCAGCTGGGTGAAGCCGCGCATGTCCGAGAGCCAGATCGCCGCATGAATGGCTTCGGTATCGCCGCGACGGATGTGACCGGCGAGAATCCGCTCGCCGGCATGGCGGCCGACATAGGTGTTGAGGAGATTGGCGGCGGTGCGCCTGAGCGCGCGGATTTCCGCAACCCGGGTGAGCGGCGCCAGGATCGCATCCAGAGCCGCCAGCTCCGCCTCGGTGAAGCCGGCGGGCTCGCGGGTCGTCCAGGTCGCGAGATGGATCTCGCCATTGCTGAAGAATAGCGGTGTCGCGAGATAGTCGGTCACCCCCTCGGCGCGGAGCTCAGGCAGCACCGAGTAGTCCATGGGACAACCCGGATCGACGAGCCGGCGGCGGATGGCGATCCCGTCGGTGACGACCCGCACGATGACGCTGGTGCGGTATTCCGGCCTCTCCATGAGCTCGAACGGCCCGTCGGCCAGCTCCGCCCCGGCGCCCAAGCGCCAGACGAACCGACGCGCCATGATTTCCGGGTGGAGCGTGCGCACGAACACCGCGACCCGCCACAGATGCAGGCCCGCGCCAAGCAGGCGCTGGCAGAGCTCCGCCAGCATGTCCCGCGGGTCGGGGTGCGAGCGGGCGCCGTCGATCAGCCAGGCTCCGACCGCGCCGACGTCGAGCGCCGGCACGGGTGCCGGCGGGCCCGCTCTCGGCGCCGCCGTCATCGGCGGCCGGCGAAGTACGTCTTCATCGGTTCGAAATAGCTCTTTTGCCAGCCGCCGTCACGATAGCTCGTGTGCCCGTCGGGGACCTTGCTGTGGTTGAGGGTCAGCTTGGTTCCCCCGGGAGCCGGCTCCAGCAGCACCTCGATCTCGGAATCGGGGTCCTCGGGCGTGAATTTCTTGGTCCGCCAGCTCTGCACGATGCGATGGGCCGGCTCGAGCGCGAGATTGCGGCCGTTGATGTAGCCGTTCCAAACGGTGAAGTCGGCCCCTTGGACCGCGGTGATGCGCGCGTCTCCCCCACCCGTCATCGCCGCATGGCCTTTGCCGTCGAGCCAAGTGTCGAAGATCTCCTCGGCGCTTGCCGGAATGACCTCGCTCAAGCTGAACGCGAACGCCATGGCCGCCTCGTCAGCGGTATTTGTATTGCGGCTGCCAGTCGCCCGCACCCTTCGGCAAGAGATCGAAGAAATGCCAGAGCGCGCAGAAATCGTCGCCCGGGCCGAAGCCGGTGTCCGATACGCGGTAGATTTTCTTGCCGCGTTTGGTGAAGACCGACACTCCCGGCATCCACCATTCCTTGCTCTTGTAGCCCATGTCGGCGGCGAAGCTGGTCTCGCTATGCGAGACCATGGGAAAGCGCCACCCCCGCGCCGTCTTGAACCGCAGCTGCTTCTTCGGCGCATCGGGCGAGGCGACGACGAAGGCGGCGCGGTCTGCCAGATGCGGATAGAGTCCGTTGAAGCCGTCGGCCCAGAGCGTGCAATAACGGCAGCTGGCACCCATGTTGTGGATGACGAACAGATGTTCCTTCTTGCCGAAAAGCCGAGAGAGCCGAACCGGGCCCTTCACGGTGGCGAATTCATAGTCCTCGACCGGTTCGGCTTCAGCCGAGCGCTGCAGCTTCTGCATCTTCTTGCGAAGTCCGGCGAGCTCCTTGCGATAGCCGGCCAACCGCTGAGATGCTGTCTCGTATCGCATTGCTCTCTCCTCCTTGAGACTTGGTGATCGGTGTGGTTGCTAGGTTCCCGCCTTGTGCGGCCGCCGCTGCTTCCGCCTCTTGGTTCCCTCGGCGCCTTCGATCGCGTCCAGCCACGCGGCGATGGTGTCGAACTGCGATTGCCAATATTTGCTGTAGCGGTTGATCCATACCGCCGCCAGGTAGATGGGGCCCGCGTCCAGCCGGCATCGGCTGACCCGCCCGGCCCGCTCCTGCTTGACGAGACCGGCCTTGACCAGAACCTGGATGTGCCGGGAGACCGCCTGCAGGGAGATGTGGAATGGCCGAGCGAGTTCCGACACCAGAAGCTCCCTGCCGTCGAGGCGGCGCAGAATGGCGCGTCGAACCGGATCGGACAACGCCGCAAAGACACGATCGAGCTTATCCTCGTCCTGCCTCGCGGCGGTGCCGGCCCTAGCCATCGGCATGAGTATAGTAAAGCAATCGGTTGATAATCAACCATATCATTGAGAGACAGCGCATGCGAATCCGCGCCGACGCGCGGCGCCAAGCACATTGATTTCAAGACATTCTTCCAAAATCGCTGGGATCAGCTCCGAGGCCGGCGGCAATCCCCGGACCGAGGCGGCTGGGCCTTCGCCGCCGCCACGCCAGGCCCGCGCGCGGGCGAGGCCGCACCCGGCCCATTTTTTTTGCGTATGATGCCCTGAAGAGGCAACCAACCAGAGGGACGATCCATGGGCGCGCCGGGAGGGAAAATGGGACTGCTGGAACGGCTCCGCGAGGGGGCGGTCATCTGCGCCGAGGGCTATCTCTTCGAGTTCGAGCGCCGCGGCTATCTGCAGGCGGGCGCCTTCGTGCCGGAGATCGTGATCGAGCATCCTGAGCTGGTCGCCCAGCAGCACCGGGACTTCGTCCATGCCGGCTCGGACGTGGTCGAGGCCTTCACCTATTACGGCCATCGCGAGAAGCTGAGGCTCATCGGCAAAGAGCATCTGTTGGAGAAGCTCAACCGCGATGCGCTCCGGATCGCCAAGGAGGTCGCCGACGAGCATGGCGCGCTCGTGGCCGGGAATATCTGCAACACCAGCGCCTACATTCCCGGCGACAAGGCTTCCCACAAGGCAGTCCGGGCGATGTTCGACGAGCAGATCGGCTGGGCGGTCGAGGCCGGCGTCGACTTCATCATCGGCGAGACCTACTCCCATGGTGGGGAAGCCCTGCTGGCCTTGGAGGCGATGAAGCAGGCGAAGGTGCCGAGCGTGGTCACTCTGGCGGTGCACAAGATCGGCACCATGCGCGAGGGGTGGTCGGTGGTGGACACCTGCAAGCGGCTCGAGGACAACGGCGCCGACGTGGTCGGCCTCAACTGCGCCCGCGGGCCGAAGACCATGATGCCGCTGCTCAGCGAAATCCGAGCCGCCCTCAAGGGCCACATCGCCGCGCTGCCGGTTCCCTACCGGACCACCGATCAGGAACCGAGCTTCCAGGTGCTGACCGATCCCCATTGCGACTGCTTGCCGAGCGAGCGGGCTTTCCCGGTGGCGCTCGACCCGTTCACCTGCAATCGCTACGAGATCGCCCAGTTCGGCAAGGCGGCCTATGGGCTCGGCGTCAACTATCTCGGGGTCTGCTGCGGCGCGGGCCCGCACCATATTCGGGCGCTGGCCGAGGCGCTCGGCCGCAATCCGCCGGCGAGCCGCTACTCCGCCGACATGTCGAAGCACTACATCCTCGGCAGCAATCCGACGCTGCGGCAGGCCAACCTCGAATACGCAAAGAAGCTGTAAGACGCCGGCCGGGCAAGCATCCGCCGCCTCCTTGCCGACCGGCAAGCGCTCTGCTTCAGCCCACGTCATACCCTCGATCTGCCAGCACATCGTTCCTGGACGCAGTCCGCCGAGGAAAGCCGGACATAGCGATTGTCGTGCGCTTCACCGGGCGTGAGGCCGGGGTGCATCGGTAGACCGTTGGTGTCCACAACTGCGTGAATCTTCCTCGTTAGAGGCCAAAGCTCTCCGGCAGATCGCGGCATGGTGCGCATGATCGCAAGATCCGAATGATGCCGTTGAGGACACGGCGGTCGTCCACACGCGGCACGCCGCGCGGCTTGTTCGGGAGCATGGGCGTGATGACGCCCCACTCATGGTCGGTGAGTTCACACCGCATGATTCAAGTCTCCAGTTGGGAGCTTGAATAACGGCCCCGTGCGACGCGATCAACGAGGACGTGAAGGAGCTCGAGGTCACAGGATTCCGAAAGGCGTGAGGGAGAGCTTGCCCGTAACCCACGAAAGGACGTTGCAGTCCCTTCCCCGTTAGAACGCCGTCGAGTTGTAGGAGAGCATGAACATCAGCGCCTTGCTGATCTCCTCCATGTCCTGGCCCACATAGCGGATGGTGTAGGCGTCGGTGCGTTCGAAAAACTTCATGTAGGCCAGGTGCTCGACCGGGAGCCGGTGCTTCATCGTGATCTCGAGCGTGATCGGCGCCTTTAGCGACTTCGATTTGAACTCCTTCAGCCGGTGGATCGCGGCGCGCACCTTGTCTCGGATCAGGGAATAGGCGGCCTCCGGCACCATCGATCGCGCCGAGAGCGTGCCGTAGGCCCATTTGACCACGGCGGTCTCGACCTTGCCGATCAAGCCGGTCGTCTCCTCGCAGAAGGCGTCATCGCCGGAGATCATGATGACGGGCGCGCCGTAGTGCGCGGCGATCTCGGCGCTGAAACCGCCCTCGGACACGGTCTTGCCGTTCAGCTTCACCTCGCGCACCAGAACGCCGTAGAAGCTGTGGCCAAGGACGCCGGTCAGATGGGTCGAGCCGGTGTGATAGCCGATCAACATCGCGCCGTCGAACTTGCCGACCTCGATTCCCTGCATCATACCGAGCGGGCGGGGCCAGCTTCGCACCAGCTGCACCTGGTGCGGCAGCTGATCGATGAGGATGTTCATGCCGCTGCCGTGCGGGTCGCTGACAATCAGCTCTGTGGCGCCGGCTTCGATTGCCGCCTTGCAAGCGACGACCACGCTCTCGGTCATCCAGAGGCGTGCCCGCTGCCAATCGAAGCCGTCGGTCTTGGTCTCCGGCCGGTTGACGACGCCGACGATGCCCTCGATGTCGGCAGAGATGTAGAAGCGCATTTGGATCTCTCCATGAGTCAGGCGATGGGACGTGGCGGTCTTCGGCGTGCTTCGGCCCGAATGGGAGGCGGCGAACGGTGCTGCGCCAGCGAGCGATCCTGTGGAGGCTTCGGGCTAAGCCGACGACCGGAGCTGCCGTCTCGGTTTCCGGCTGCGGTTGCTGGTCATTACCTGGCTGAAGGCCTTTGTGCCGAGGTTCATCTCGCGCAGCATCCAGGTCTTGAAGCTCTGGCTCGCCAGATGCTCCCGGTCCCCCTTCGGCGTCACGAACAAATAGCTGCGATCGAGCGGCAGCATCAGGTCGAACGGCGCGATCAGTTTTCCCGCGGCGATGTCGTCCGCCACCAAAGGCCCATGCGCGATGGCGACGCCAAGCCCACTCATCGCCGCATGCGCGGTCATGCCGGCATTCGGCAGCTCGACATTGGTCGCGGGCTCGAGATCGGGCTGACCGGCCGCGGTCAGCCAATCCCGCCAGATCGTGGGCCAGCTCGCCGCGTGCAGCAGCGTGTGCCTCTCCAGGTCGGACACCTCGCGCAGCGGGTGGACCCGCACGGGCAATGTCGGATGCACCACCGGCATCGCATAATCGACGACGATCAGCTCCGCCGAGGCGCCGCCGAAATCGTCGGCGGCATTGCCTCGGACGATCGCGGCGTGAAGCCCGTGACGCTCGAAATCGTCCTGCGTCACCTGCAAGACGCCAGCGACCCAAGTGATCACCTGGACGGTGATATCCGGATTCTCGGCGCGGAATTTCTGCAGACGCGGCACCAGCCAGATGCTGGAGAAGGCTTGAGTCACCAATATCCGAAGGATGTTCGTCTCCTTCTTGCCCCGCGCTACCAGCTGCTCGGCGGCTTCGCTCAAATGCCGCAGGGCTTCGCGGACGATCGGCATGAAGCTGCGGCCGTGCTCGGTCAGCATCACCGTTCGATTGAGCCGGTGAAAGAGCTGCACGCCCACCAGCTGCTCGAGCTCCTTGATCCGGTAGCTGACTGCCGCCTGGGTGAGGTTCAGCTCTGCCGCCGCGCGGGTGAAGCTGAGATGCCTTCCCGCGGCCTCGAACGCACGCAGGCAGCTCATCGAGGGGAGAATGCGCGCCATCGGAATCCATAAAACTGGATTATGAATTCTACAAGAATTTTGTGTTTGTTGACAAGCAATTGGAGTAGACCTCTCCAAACTTTCACCCTACGCTGAGATTATGCGCCTGAGGAACACTCTCGGGTTCGACCTCCCTAACTGGCGCCCGCTCGCCGCAACGGTGGCCGACGTGGTTGGCGTCGCCCTAACGTTGCAGGCGTGGCTCGCGGGCCCGCTGGCGCTGCGATTTGCAAGCCTCGATCTCGACTCATTCGGCCTCGCCTCGGCAATCCGCGCCGCTTACCTCGATGCCGAGCCGCGAAGGCCTTCGCCCTCCGGTTAGACGTTCAATGGGAGGCTTATCCATGCGCACCGTCATGCGCGCCGCCGCCATCGCGGCGACGCTTTTAATTGGATGTGGCAACGCCGACGCGGCATCCACCGTGGTCACCGACGCGCTTGGCCGAAAGGTCACGATCAGCACGCCGGTCAATCGCGTAATCGTCAACTTCCACTTCGAGGACTTCACCGCGGTCGCCGGAGTCGAAGGCTGGAAGAAGGTCGTCGGCATGTCGCGTTCTTTGTGGTCGGGCTCGAGGGCAGCCATCTTCAACCGCTACAAGGCGGTGATCCAAAATCTTGCCGATATTCCCGAAATCGGGAATTACGAAGACAACGATCTGTCCATCGAAAGGATCATCGCCCTCAAACCAGACGTCTTCCTGGTCGCTGAATTTACCTTCAGCGCGATGAAGGACGATGCCGAGAAGATCGAGGCGGCCGGGATCCCCATAGTGGTCATCGACTACAACGCCCAGCTCCTCGAGCGGCATCTCGCCTCCACTCGGGCGCTCGGCAAGGTTATGGGACAAGAGGCGCGCGCCGAGGAGCTCGCGACTCTCTACGAGAGCCGGTACCGGGACGTCATGGCGCGGGCGGAGAAGGCGAACGCGAAAGGAGGCCTGAAACCCAAGGTCTATTTCGAGGTGGGGCAGCTTGGCGCTGGCACCGTCGGCAACACCTTCAACGGCACTAATTGGGGCAAGATCTTCGACCTGATGGGCGCACAGAACATCGCCGCGGGCAAGCTCCCCGGTCCCTTTGGCAAGCTCAATCCTGAGTTCGTCATCGCCGCCAATCCGGATGAGATCTTCATTGCCGGCTCCTCGTGGCTCAACCGACCGACCGCGGTGAAGACCGGCTACGACGCAACCGAGGAGCTCACGCGCTCGACGCTTGCGCCCTATGCCGCGCGGCCTGGCTGGGCGGACTTGAAGGCGGTGAAATCGGGAAACTTCTACGCCATCGAGATGGGACTCGCCCGCACGATGTTCGACTACGTCGCCATGGAGTTCATCGGCAAGCGGCTCTACCCCGATGAGTTCAGGGACGTCGATCCAACCGCCGATCTCCGCGCCTATCACGAGAAATACTTGCCGGTCGCCTACGCCGGCAACTGGTGGGTTACCCTGAAGCCATAAGAGCGGTGCGACGTTCCGCCGCGGAGGTGCAGGCATGACCGGTGTTTCGGTCGGCCCCGACATCGTTTCGCAGACCTACAGCCGGCTGCTGGCGCGGCGCACCGCCGTACTGGCCGCCGCGCTTGTCGGGCTTATGGCTGGGCTTGTGCTCGACGTCGCGACTGGGCCGGCCTTTCTGCCGCTGGCCGACGTCGTGCGCTCGGTCCTCGGCCAGTCCGATGATCCGAGCATCAATGCCATCGTCTGGTCGATCCGGCTTCCGGTCGCGCTGATCGCGGTTGCCGTCGGGATGGCGTTGGGGCTGACGGGGGCGATCATGCAGACGATCCTCAACAACCCGCTTGCGTCCAGCTACACGCTCGGGATCTCGGCCGGGGCTGGCTTCGGCGCGGCGTTGGTCATCGTGCTGGGCGCGAGCCTGCCGGTGCCGGAAACCTATGCCATTCCGGTCATGGCCTTCCTGTTCGCGGGCGTTGCCTCAGCTGGCGTCTATCTGATCGGCGGCTTAAGGGGAGCGTCGTCCGAGATGCTGGTCCTGGCCGGCGTCGCGCTCCTGTTTCTGTTCCAGGCGCTGCTCTCGCTGCTCCAGTACATCGCTTCGCCCGAGGCGCTTCAACAGATCGTGTTTTGGCTGTTCGGTTCGCTGCAGAAGGCGACTTGGCCCAAGCTCTGGATTGTGACCGCTGTGTTCCTCGCCGCGGCTCCGCTGATCGCCAGGGACGCGTGGCGGCTGACGGCCCTCAAGCTCGGGGACGAGCGGGCACGAGGGCTTGGGGTCGATGTGAGGGCGCTCAGGCTGCGGTCCTTCGCGATCGTGTCGGCGCTGACCGGGGTAGCGGTCGCCTTCGTCGGAACCATCGGCTTCGTCGGCTTGGTCGGGCCGCACATTGCCCGAATCCTGGTGGGCGAGGATCAGCGTAGCTTCCTGCCGGCGTCCGCGCTCTATGGCGCGCTCCTCCTCTCGTTCGCTTCCGTCGCCTCAAAGAACATCATGCCGGGCGCAATCTTCCCGATCGGCATTGTCACCGCGCTCATCGGCGTGCCGTTCTTCGTCTGGCTCATCCTCAGCAACAGAAAGGCTTACTGGTGAGGATCGAGACGAGACGGCTTGGGGTGAGCTATGGCGGCATCCGCGCGCTGGATGGCGTCTCGATCACGGCCGAGCCAGGCCGGTTCACCTGCGTGATCGGTCCCAACGGCTCGGGCAAGTCGACGCTCGTGAAGGCCATCGCCGGGATCGTGCGCTCAACCGGAGAGCTTCTCTTCGATGGCTGCGCCGAGCGTCCCTTGCGCCTCGGCTACATGCCGCAAGAGATTGGCGCGCGGGCGGCGCTCACGGTCCTGGAGACCGCGCTGCTCGGCCGCCTCGGCCGCCTCGGATTGCGGGTCGGCGACGAGGACCTTGCGGCGGTCCGCGCCGTGCTTCGCGAGCTCGACATCGAGAGCTTCGCGCCGCGCTATCTGGGCGAGCTCAGCGGCGGACAAAGGCAGCTCGTCTTCCTGGCGCAGGCGTTGACCTCGGATCCGAGCGTTCTCCTGCTCGACGAGCCGATCAGCGCGCTGGACATCCGCCATCAGCTCGAGGTGCTCGACACTGTCCGCAGGCTCACCCGCGAGCGCGCCCTCACTACGATTGCGGTTCTGCACGATCTCAACGCCACCGCCCGATTCGCCGACGAGGTAATCTTGCTGCGCGACGGCCGCATGCTCGGACAAGCCTCGCCGGTGTCGCTGTTTACACCGGCGGCAGTGGCTCAAGCCTTCGACGTCGAGGCTCTGGTCGGGCTTGACGCCGCCGGATATCCCAGCGTGACGCCGCTGCGCCCGCTTCGCCGGGAGGCAGCGAGTTGAGGTCCGCCGTCCTTTGAAAATGATGTCGAGGGTCGCTGTTACCGCGCTTCTCCTGTCTCCGGACGGGCGCCTAGCGGCTTTTAGACTGGAGGATGAAAAAAGCCAGCGCATTACGATCGTTGTCAAGCCGCTGGAGGGTGGCGATGAGCGCTATTATGACATCAACACTCATGCGAAGGATCCAGACAATCCCGCAATTCAAGAGTGCTTCCAGACGATGGCTCATCAGCCGGCTTTTTCCCCGTCTGGCCAATGGTTGGCGTTCGCGGCGCAACTCGAAGATGCGGATTGCGCGATCGCAATCGTTGACAGTGCGAGCGGCGAGCGGCGCGATTTCGCTGGAGCTCAAAGCTTCAAGTTCATCGGGCGGAGCGGCGATGAATGGATCGTTTTAATCAGCGATCGGACGGACGATGAGAATACACTCACGATCCGCAGCCTCGCGTCTGATCGTGAAACGGTGCTGCGCGACGTCGGCGCCGTCGCCTGTAGTCCTGACGGCCGCCGCATCGCTTGGTCCAGCGCCGACAGTCTTCATGTGTTCGATGTCGAAACAGACAAATCCGTCGCTCTTGATCAAGGCGACGAGAACTACAGCGCTTTAACATGGTCGCCAACGGGGCGCATGTTGGCTGCGCTGCGTGGGAAGGGCGCGAAGGCGACGCTTCTCATGTTCGGCCTCGACAAATGCGCGCGCGCCATGCGCGCGTTCACACAACAAGACCTCGTCGACTTTCCTGAGCAATTCGAAATCGGCGGGGGAGAACTCGCGTGGCGTGAAAACGAGACAGGTCTGTTCGTCAACATTCGCAAGGTTCTGCAGACGCCGAAAGCAGTGGAGAATCCGGTTCCGAACTTGGCCATATGGCACTGGCGCGACCACAAGACGCCTATGCAAAGGTCGGTGGCTGAGAGGCGGCCCGCCTATCTCTGTTATCTATCCTTGCAGGATGGCCGCTTTTTTAGATTGGCGGACGAAACGCTCGCGGTGGTCTTGCCACATCCTTTCGGAATGCATGCATTGGGCTTCAATACGCGTGACGAGCGTGGCGACGGCTGTTTCGGCATTAGATATGATTACTGCACGATCGACCTACGCTCCGGGAAGCGCGCGCCGCTCGTGGAGTCATTGGTGGATTCTGGTTACGCCGCGCCGCGCTTTTCACCGTCCGGCGACATTATCGTCTTTCAGGAGGGTGGCGCCTATATAGCGCTTGAGCTTGCGACGGGAGCACGCAGGAACATGACCGAAGACGTGCCAGCACGTTTTTATTTTGAAGAAGATGTGCGCAAGCCTGGCGCTGTACGCACCGATTGTCAAAGGCATGTAGTTTGGCAAGGGTGGAGCGCGGATGGCGAATACGTCTTGGTTTCAGACTTTAGAGACGTTTGGGCTTTGCCTTTGCGGGGAAAGCAGGCGGTCAACCTGACCGGCAACGGCCAGTCCGACAACATTATTTATCAACGTGCTCAGTTTAGCGCCAGCCGCGCTGGCGCAAATTTCGAACTTGATCTCGTCGATCTGAATGAGCCGATCTACTTTCTCACGACAGAACGGCGGACCGAGCGTATGGGGCTTGTACGGCGCAGCCCAGAGAATGGCGCGGTTGATGTTCTTTACACTGAAGATGCTTATTTTGATTACATCAAGGCAGAGAACGCAGACGCTTTTCTCATGCGTCAGCGAACGTCGACGAAGGATATGGTCTACAGCAGAGTGAGCTCGAGCTGGCGTCCGGATCGTATTCTATTGGATACGAATGAATTTACCGCAGATCAAAGGAAGAGTTCGGGTATGCATCTGGCGTACCAAACGGAACGCGGCGAATGGTTGCGCGCCACACTTTATCCGCCTTTCGACTACGAGCCAGGAAAATCATATCCCACGATTCTGAAACTTTATGAGTTGATGGCGGAACCGCATTCATTGGTTTTCGAGGGAAGCGACACCCATCCTGAGCTTGGCCGCGGTTATGCAATCTTGTTGCCCGATATTCACGCGCGCAACGATGAGATAGGGCCAGCGGCCGTGGAAGGTGCAATGGCGGCCGTTGAAGCGGCGGTCGCCACGGGCATTGTCGATCGTGATCGACTTGGAGTGACCGGCCATTCATATGGCGGCAGCGAAACCTATTTCATCATCACTCAGACGGACATGTTTCGGGCCGCCATCGTCAGTGCCGGCGTCTCCAATCATTGGTCGCGTTTCGGCAGTACGTGGGGCGTCCAAGAGCAAGCTTTTTTCACTTGGCGGAATTTTCGCGGGAGAAATCAGGCCAGGTTCACCGGCCCATGGTGGAAGAATTTGAACACCTATTTGCGGAATTCCGCCTTGTATCATGCGCCCAATGTCCGAACACCGCTGCTTATCGTGCACGGTGACCAGGATGAGGCAGTGCGATTTGATGAAGCTCTCCAGATGTTTGCAACCCTACATGCGATGGGTGACCGTCCCGTGGCGTTGCTGCAATATGTGGGCACCGATCATAGTGGGGTCCTTTGTGACCCAGACGCGGCTGAGCGCAAAATGCAGTTCTATGACCACTTTCTAAAGGATACGCCGGCGCCGGATTGGTGGAGTGAAGGGGTTTCCATTCCTGCTGGGAAGGCGGCGTCTGTGTCGATATGATGCAAACGCTCCCAAATGCCGCGTGGCGTCGTTTCGACAGAGCCAGCTTATCGTTGAGGCCCGAGTGTGAGGTTAGCGCCTGTCGCGTCTGACGGCTTTCTCTCATTCAAACCCTCCATCAGTTGAGGTCACTCGATGCCTAATGCAAAACGCGAAGGCTCTGTGATGGGCGTTACATCCGCTCCTGTTAAGGGTTATCAGATGCCTGCCCGGCACGGAGAGTGCGGCGGGTTCTGAGGGCAGGCGTCTGATAAGCCTCAGGGGAGGAAACCGCGGGCAGGAAAGGGTGCGACGGTGCGGCGGGTTCGAGCTATGGGGATTTGA
>JACQAG010000025.1 GCA_016195085.1 Pseudomonadota bacterium
CCCCGTGCTCGCCACACCGACCCAAACCCAGCGCCGCGCCTTCGATCTGCTCGCCCTCCAACCGACGCTGTAGTCAGGACCCGCAACCAAATGCGAGTCACATCAGCGCCTTGCTCGAAAAATGGGTAAAGTTCGGCCTAGCGGCTGCCCGGCGGGGTCGGCCGCCGGCTGATGGCTTCCGTTGAGTCGTTGAATTTCCTGGCTCTGCGCGGCGTTCGCGGCGGCACGGGCATTGCTGAGTGGTCCTGCAGGGGCCGGAACGGGCGAGACCAACCGGACCCCGATCCGAAGCCGAACGTCACAGGACCCGCCATGCCCTTCTTCACCGAATCCGTGCTTGTCATCGACAACAGCCGCAAGTTCGACAGCCTATGCGTGAACGCCTTGTCGAGCCTTGGCTACCGCGATATCAGCCACGCGACCTTTGAGGATGGAATCAGGACGCTCTCGTCCTTCGCGCGCTTCGATGCCGTGGTCGGGCATTGGGATAACGACTTGCCGGCGTCGGCGGTCAGCACGGTCATTCGCTCGGCCATGAGCCTCGCCGGTTGCGAGGGAGCCTTGGTGATCTCGCCCTTCTGCACCTCGGAAAACATTCGGCTCTTTCGCCGGGCCGGAGTCTGCGCCTGGGTGAGCGTGCCATTCACGCAGCGTGATCTCGACGCGCGGCTGCGCTACGCCCTCGAGGGCGAGCGCCGGCGCCAGCATGTCGCAGTGCCGATCGAGCGGCGCCAGCGGGAGCCGATGCCGGCCTTTGCCTAGGGCGGAAACCGCCGACCTTGTCCCTAGAGTGCCGGTCCCCGGCCTGACCGGCGCTCATGCCTCGGCTTCGCTGCTGCGGGCTTCGGTGTGCCGGCTTTTGAGCGGGCGCTCGGCAACGCGGGCGTAGATTGCGAGCCCGAGGGCAGTCACCCCGGCAAGCGCGAGAAATACCGCCCCGAAGGCGCGGGCGACCTCGATCCGCGCCACCTCGCTCAGTGGTCGCCGCAGCAGATCCTCGAGGCTGGCGATGTCCTCCGCGCCAATGACCCAGGCGGAGATCAGGCCCAGAACCAGGCTCGAGGCTGCAGCCGTGGCAATGGCACCGCCAAGGGCACGGGCGAAGCCGAGCGTGCCGGTGACGGTTCCGATGTCGCGAGGCTCGACGGCGTTCTGCGCCGCCACCATCGTCACCGGGAAGATCGGTCCGATGCCGAACCCGACGAGCGTGAACAAGCAAGCCGCCACGGTGACCGATACCCTGTCGGCAAACACGCCGAGGATCGCCAGCGAGACGATCGATAGCGGCAGGCCGAGGAGCGGCGGCAATTTGTATCGTCCGGCACGCTTGGTGTAGCGCCCGGCGGCGGCGGCCGTCACCGTCGATGACAGCATCAAGGGGATCATCAGCAGGCCGACCTGGCTCGTAGGCGTCTGCATCGCCACCTGGAAATAGGCCGGCGTCAGGACCACGATCGCGAGATAGCCGCCGAAGACGAGAAAGATGCCGCCCAGCACCGGGCCAACGACGGGATCCTTGATAAAGCGCGGCGGCAGGATCGGCTCGTCGACCCGATGCTGACGCTGCAGGAAGAAGAAGCCGCTGACCCCAGCCAAGGCCAAGGCGACCAGGATCGGCGCCGACGCCCAGGGGAGTTTGGTGCCGCCCAGCGACAGCGCCAGCAGGAACGGGATGACGGCAAGGCCGAACAGCCCGCTGCTGGCGAGATCGATCTTCACCTCGCGCCGCCTGGGCGGGAGCTTGCGCAGCACCCGGTCGGCGATGACCAGCGCCAGCACCCCCAAAGGCAGATTGATCCAGAAAATCGCCGGCCAGCCCGCATATTGCGTCAGTAGCCCGCCCAAGGTAGGGCCGAGCAAGGACGACCCGGCCCAGACCATGGAGAAATACGCGCCGTAGCGGCCGCGCTCGCGCGGCGCCACGACATCGGCGACGATCGCCTGGGCGATGATCATGAGTCCGCCGCCACCCACGCCTTGAAGGGCCCGCGCGGCGATCAGCATGGGCATCGTCGGTGCCAGGGCGCAGAGCGCCGAGCTGACGACGAAGGCGAGGACGCAGATGGAAAGGATCCGCCGCCGCCCCTGTAGATCGCTGAGCTTGCCGACGATCGGCGTGGTGCAGGTCGCGGTCAGCAGATAGGCGGTGACCACCCAGGACATGAGGGCGACGTCGCCGAGGTCGGCGGCGATCGAAGCGAGCGCCGTCGCCACGATGGTCTGATCGAGAGCGGCCAGAAACAAGGTCAGCATCGCGCCGATTATCACGAGACGGACATCGCGCTCGGTCAGCGACGGCGGGTGCGGGGCGGCGGCGTCAGCGGGCATGGCGGCCGGCATCTTAATGGGAGACGCAAGGCGGCCCAACCCCGTCGTGAGTCGCAAGAAGGAAGGCAGAGAAGGCGTGCTTTGCTACTATCGGGGTAACAGCCAGGACTGCCGCCGATGCCCCGCTTCGCCGCCAACCTATCGATGATGTATCCCGAGCTGGTATTCCTCGACCGATTTGCCGCCGCCGCCCGCGATGGCTTCAAAGCGGTGGAAATCCTATTCCCCTATGCAATCCCTGCCGAGACCATCCGAGCGCGTCTTGCCGAGTCCGGCCTGGAAAGCGTGCTGATCAATCTGCCGCCTGGCGATCTCGAGCAGGGCGAGCGTGGCCTGGCATCCCTGCCCGGGCGGGAGGCCGATTTCGACCGAGCCCTCGATACCGCCATCTCCTATGCGCACGTGCTCGGATGCAGGCGGCTGCATGTCATGGCCGGCATCGTGCCCGCAGGTGCGGAGCGTCGGCTGCATCGCGCAACCTATATCGACAATCTCCGGCATGCCGCCGCGAAGGCAGCCGAGCATGGCATCACGCTCTTGATCGAGCCCATCAACCAACGCGATGTCCCGGGCTACTTCCTCAATCGCCAGGAAGAGGCCCATGCCATCCGCGCCGAGGTCGGAAGCTCGAACCTGAAGGTGCAGATGGACCTCTATCACTGCCAGATCGTCGAGGGAGACGTGGCCACCAAGATCCGGCGCTACATCGGCGAGGTGGCACATATGCAGATCGCCGGCGTTCCCGAGCGCCACGAGCCGTCGATCGGCGAGGTGAACTATCCCTATTTGTTCCGCCTCATCGATGAGCTTGGCTACGGCGGCTGGGTCGGCTGCGAGTACCGGCCCAAGGCCGATACCTCCGCCGGCCTCGACTGGATGGCGCCCTATCTCTAGCCTTCAAGGGCTCGGGGAAGACGGACGCGCCCATCCTGAGCCATAATCCGCTCCGTTTCCAATCCGATCCTCTCTGCGCTGGTTAGGACCATGGACCACTACGCGATCTTCGTATCCGGGCTGGAATTGGCGTGCTTCATCGGCATCCACCCGAAGGAACGCGATCGGCCCCAACGCATTCGCGTCGAGGTCGAGCTTACGCTCGATGCCGCGATCATGCCCCAGAAGGGCAACGATCCCGGCTTCGTCTCCTATGACGGTCTGGTCGAAGCCGTGCGCGAGCTCGCCGGCGACGGACATATCGGCCTGGTCGAGGTGATGGCGAGCCGGCTCGCGGAGCGTTGCCTCGAGGACCCGCGGGCGCGCAAGGTCCGGATCCGTATCGAGAAACTCGACGTGCTGCCCGCGGGCGCTTCGGTCGGCGTGGTCCTGGAACGGAGCCGATGATTGTCGTCGCCCTCGGCGGCAATCTGCCAAGCCGATACGGCGGTCCGCGCGAGACCATCGAAGCAGCTCTCGCCGAATTGGCAAGGCGCGCCATCCGACCGGTTCGCAGCTCGCCTTTCTATCGCTCGGCCCCGGTGCCCGCATCCTCGCAGCCGGACTACGTCAATGCCGTGGCCGAGATCGCGACGACGCTGGCACCGGCTTCGCTATTGGATGTGCTCCATCAAATCGAATATGACTTTGGCCGGCGCCGTGCCTTGCTGAACGAGGCGCGCATCCTCGACCTTGATCTCATCGACTATCACGGCATCGTGAGCGTGCCCGGCGCTGTCCCCGAACTGCCGCATCCGCGCATGCATGAGCGCACCTTCGTCCTGATCCCGCTGGTCGCGTTGGCCCCCGATTGGCGGCACCCGGTTTCCGGCCTGACGGCGGCGGAGCTCCTTGCCGCGCTGCCGGCGACGGCACGCGAGGCGTGCCATTTGGACCGATGATCACCTTCGGCACGCACGCGGCTCTGTCGGCATGGCTCACCGCGCCGGCACATGACCGCCGCCGCTATCTGAGACCAGTCGGTCTGCTTGGCGGTGAAACCGCGCGAGCGGCGGTCGCTGCGGGTGCGGCCCTGGATCTGGCGGGCGGGCCGTCGGCCTTCCTCGCCCTGGAGATCGTCGAGCGCGGTGCCGAGGGACCGCGCCGGGCCCTGGTTCCGGCGGCCCTAGCCGATGCCACCGAAGAGCTCCAACCGGCGCTCCACCGCTTGACCCAGCCAAGGCCGCCTCTCCCCCATCTGGACCGGGGTTGGCCGATCATCATGGGGGTCATCAACGTGACGCCCGACAGCTTCTCCGATGCCGGCGATTTCGCCGATCCCGGGGCCGCGATCGCGCATGGGCTGGCATTGCTGGAGGCCGGAGCCGCCATCCTCGATGTCGGCGGCGAATCAACGAGGCCGGGGGCCGGAGCGCTCGGCGCCAGCGAGGAATTGCGCCGCGTGCTGCCGGTGATTTCGGCGCTGGCACCCGCGGCGAGGCAAGTGGGTGCCATCGTGTCGATCGATACCCGCAATGCGCTCACCATGCAGGAGGCGACCGCCGCCGGAGCGGCGCTGATCAACGACATCTCGGCGTTGCGCCACGATTCAAGCAGCCTCGCGGTGGCCCGCGACAGCGGCGTGCCGGTCGTGCTCATGCACATGCAAGGAACACCCGAGACCATGCAGCAGGCGCCGCGCTACGAGGATGCCGCCTATGACGTGTTCGATTGGCTCGACGCGCGCATCGCCGCGTGCGGCGCTGCCGGCATTCCCCGGGAGCGCGTGCTGGCCGATGTAGGAATCGGCTTCGGCAAGACCGTCGAGCACAATTACCGCCTGCTCGCGCTGACGAGCTTGCTCCATGGGTTGGGGGTGCCGCTCTTGCTGGGGGCCTCGCGTAAATCGTTCATCGGCGAGACTTGGCGTTCGGTTCCGGCAAAGGCGCGGATTCCCGGTTCCTTGGCGGCGGGACTGGAGGCGGTACGGCAGGGCGCGCAGATCCTGCGAGTCCATGATGTGGCCGAAACGGCGCAGGCATTGGCCGTGCTGGACGCGGTCTTTCGGCAGGCGTAAACCAAGATTAATCAAATTTGCGCTTACATTCCCTGAAAATTTATCCAAATTTTCTGCAATACTGTGGTATGCTTGGCAACCGTAGCGTGCTTCGTCGTCTGGCAGCGTTTTGGATGACACGAGCCAATACGGGCGTATCCTGAGGTTTGTCGCGCGGCGAGTCGTCGCCGGGCGTTTGGCGTTGGGGGCGACCGAAACTGCCGGCATAACGGCGAGTGGTCGCAAGCGGGGGATCAGCCGTGGCAGAGTATGTCAAGCCACCCAAGCATTTGAGCGACAAGACCGGCAAGGGTGTGCCGGGCGGCGCCGCGCGGGTCGTGAAGAAGGCGGACGAAGCCGTCAAGCGCCACCAGCAGCGGGTCGACTATCGTCGCATCGCGCAACCGTCTCTCGATGGGCTGATCGAGGCTCTCAACGAGCTCACCGAGGATCCGAACCGGGCCGAGGCGGCGAAGCGGATCTATGAGCTGGCGCACAACCTCAAAGGCGAGGGCGGCAGCTTCGGCTATCCAGCGGTTTCACAAGTGGCGGCCTTGTTGTCCCAGGTCGCCGAGAATGTCGCTCAGGCCGACCCACGCAAGCTGGCCGTCATTCAGCTGCAGATCGATTCTTTGCGCGCCATCGTCCGCTCCGGCCAAAAGGGGCGGCCGGAGGGACTGACCCAGGAAGTCATCAACTCCCTCGAGATGCTGGTTTCCAAATATCTGACGGCGGCGAAAGGAAGAGCGGCGTCCTAGCCGGCCTGCGCCACCGGCGCGCTCGTGCGCCGCTGAGCGAAAGGCGCCAACGCGGCGCCGATGATCAAGCGCTCAGCGCCGCGCCTCTGGCGGTGC
This sequence comes from Pseudomonadota bacterium, assembly GCA_016195085.1. Lineage (NCBI taxonomy): Bacteria > Pseudomonadati > Pseudomonadota > Pseudomonadota bacterium. The sequence continues at coordinate 6,112 of JACQAG010000025.1, forward strand.
TCGCCGCCGGCGCGCTCCGTTGCGGCGCCAATCCGGCCATGATCAGCTGGTTCACCTTGACGAGGTTCCGGCAATTGCCTTGTCCCTCCAGGATGCGCTTGGTCTCTTTGTTGACCCAGGCCGCCAGTTGCCCGAGGGACAGCTTGAGCTCCTTCGGCAGGCGATTATTGCTGTCCTGCAGATCCACAACCCAGGTGTCCCAGAGGTTCTTGTTGTAGTGCACGACGCTCTCGAGGACCCGGCGGTCGCTTGGGTTCTTGTCGGCGAGCACCATGGCGCCGGAGATCTGCCCCAGCAGCACGTATTCCATCGTGCGCGCATCCGAGAAAGCGTCGGCGTCCTTGGCGATTGGCGTGGCGGTCATGGCGCGAGATCAGCGTTGCAGCGCGGCCACCGTCTCCGGCCGCGCATTGCCGATGCTGAGGCCGGAACGAGCAAGCGCTTGGCCCGCTTGCTCGGCAAGCGCAAACGGATCGAACGCAACCTCGCTCCCGCCGATCTGCTCGAGGAGGCTGGGAGCCACGACGTCGCCGCCGTTCTTCGGGCGCGCGGTCTGCGGTCGTTCGGCCGGGCCCGAGCCCTGGCCCCCGGAGGAAGGCTTGGCGGGCTGGGTGAAGCGGAGCAGCAACGGATCGACCGGGGTGACCATGGGGCCTTTTCCCAAAAAGCTCGACTATCCGCGAAAGTTTATTAAAATGCCTAATTCTCTACCAAGACCTTAACGCCAGGACAGCCCGGAGGCAAGCCCGGTCATGCGCGCGCCTCATTGAGGGCCTGCCAAATACGCTCAGGCGTTGCCGGCATGTCCAAGGCGCGAACACCCCGCTCCGCCAGTGCATCGATGAGCGCGTTCATCACCGCCGGTAACGAGCCGGCGCAACCAGCCTCGCCGCAGCCTTTGACACCGAGTGGATTGGTCTTCGCCGGCACCGGGTGGCTGTCGAAGCGGAAATCCGGCGCATCGGTTGCCCGCGGCATCGCGTAGTCCATATAGGAGCCGGTCAGGAGCTGGCCGTCGGCGTCGTACCGGGTCACCTCCATCAGCGCCTGTCCGATCCCTTGGACGACGCCGCCATGGGCCTGGCCGGCGACCAGCAAGGGGTTGATGAGCGTGCCGAAGTCGTTGACCATCGAATACTTCACCACTTTGGCGACGCCGGTCTCCGGATCGACCTCGACTTCGGCGATATGGCAGCCATTGGGAAAGGCCGCCGGCGCGCTCTCGAATATATGGGCGACGTCGAGGGACTGGGGCAAGTCCGCCGGCACGGCCAAGCCGTTTCGGATCTTCTCGGCCAGCTCCATGATGCCGATGACCCGGTCCGTCCCGGAGACGCTGAAGCGACCATCGGCGAACGCGATGTCCTGGACGGCGGTCTCGAAATGATGCGCGGCGATTTGCTTGCCGCGCTCGATGACCTTCTGGCTCGCTTCCACAATTGCCGTGCCGCTCGCCATCATCGACTTCGAGCCGCCGGTGCCGCCGCCGGCAATCAGCTGGTCGCTGTCCCCTTGCAAGAGGCGAATGCGCTCGAACGGAACGCCGAGCTTCTCGGTGAGGACCTGGGCGAACGGCGAGGCGTGCCCTTGGCCGTAGTCCAGGGTTCCGGTGACGATGGTGACGCTGCCGTCGGCCTCGAAGCGGATGCCGCCCATCTCGTTCGACGGTGGGGCCGTCGCTTCCAGGTAGTTGCCGATGCCGCGTCCGCGCAGCAGGCCGCGGCGCCGGCTCTCCGTCTTGCGCGCCTCGAAGCCGTTCCAATCGGCCATCGCCAGCGCCTTCTCGAGCAGTGCGGAGAATTCGCCGCCGTCATAGGTAAGGCCCGAGGGGGCCTGGTAGGGCATGGAATCGGGCCGAATATGATTGCGGCGGCGCAGCTCGATGCGGTCGATGCCGATCTCCCGGGCCGCCGCGTCGACCAGGCGCTCCATGTAGTAGTTGCCCTCGGGCCGCCCGGCCCCGCGATAGGCGCTGACCGGCGTGGTGTTGGTCACCACGCATTTGGTCACCACCTCGATCAACGGCGTCTTGTAGACGCCGACGGCGTTCCGCATGGTGTTGAGCGTCGAAGGAATGGGTGAGCCGCCGTCGAGAAAGGCGCCCATATTGCCGTACCCGGTGATGCGGACGGCAAGGAAGTTGCCCTCCGCATCCAGGGCCAGCTCGCCGATGCGTTCATGAGCGCGGCCGTGATGGTCGGCGAGGAAGCTTTCGGAGCGCTCATCGGTCCACTTCACCGGCCGTCCGAGCCTGCGGGCGGCATGAAATAGGCAGATATATTCCGGATAGACCGACGCCTTCATGCCGAACGAGCCGCCGACATTCTCGGTGATGACGCGAACCTTTTCCGGCGCCACCTGAAGGATGTCCTTGGCGAGCTGGTTGCGCAGGCCAAAGACGCCTTGGCAGCCGACATGGAGCGTCCAGCGTCCGGTGGCGGGATCGTATTGGCCGATGGCCGAGCGGGGTTCCATGGCGTTGACGATGATGCGGCTGTTGACGAGCTTGACGCGGGTCACGTGCGCCGCGCGCGCAAAGGCGGCGGCGACGGCGTTGGCGTCGCCATAGTGGTAGTCGAGGATGACGTTGTTCGGGACGGCTTTGAAGAGCTGGGGCGACTCCGGCTGGCAGGCCCGCTCAGCGTCGGTGACCGCCGGCAACGGTTCGATGTCGACGACTAGCGTCTCCGCCGCATCTCTCGCTTGAGCCGCAGTCTCGGCGACGACGCAGGCTACGGGATCGCCGACGTAGCGCACGCGCTCGGTCTGCAGCGCCTCGCGCGCCAGCATGTGCATGGGCGTGCCGTCGCGGTTCTTGAAGAAGGTGATGGTTGGCTTGATCGCTCCATAGCCGGCGGCGAGGAGGTCGGCGCCGGTATAGACCGCAAGAACCCCCGGCATGGCGGTCGCGTCAGTCGCCTCGATGGCGCGGAGGATGCCGTGGGCGTAGGTGCTGCGCACAATGACCGCGTGAGCTTGCGCGGGCAGATTGACGTCGTCCGTGTAGCGACCTTCGCCGCGCAACAGCCTTGGATCTTCCTTTCGGGGCACCGGCTGGCCGATGCCGAATTCGAGCCGAGATGCAGTGGGCGAGGTGGTGCGCGCGCTCATGTTCGCCTTTCCGACTCCACACATTGAACATGAGCCAATGTTAGCATCCACGGCCTTGGGGGCGCCGGAAATCCCTGTGCGACAAATAGTTACATGGCTCAAGCCCGGTGTCTGGGCGGAAGATCAGGCAAATGAAAATTATAGTGAAAATTTTATGGTATGCTTGATGAATATCTTTCAATCTTGAACCAACCAACCGTTGCCTTCGCCAACATTAATGCGCCCACAGTTCGTGAACCAATTTGCGCTTAATTCGATAAAACTTTCATTAAAGATGCTCTAGAGTGCGGCGCATCCGCGGTGAAGCTGATCGCCCCATGCACGAAGCCAACGCCATCCCGGCCCGTCCGGAACAACTCATCCGCGATTGCACCACCGCCGCGCCGCCCGCCGGGTAGCGCGGCAAATGGATTCCCAGGGAATGACGGGTCGCACCGAGCATTCGGCGGGCGGCGTGCTGCGGAAGCTGCCACGCAGCCATGCGATGATCGTGATCGCCGGCGTGCTTATCCTCCTGATCACGCTCGTCACCGTTCGCCAAATTCTGGTTGCGCGCGACGTGCGGCTTGCGGAGAGCGAGCGTCAGCTTGAGAAGCTCGACATGGTCTTGGCCGAGCAAACCGGCCGCGCCGTCGAGACCGTCGATCTCATCATCAGGGTGACCCTGGAATCGCTAGCCGCCCTGGATGCCGACAATTCGGCCGCCGACGCGCCGGTCAGAGCGATGTTGCGGCAGCATATCGCTGGCGTGCGCCAGGTTGCCGCTCTGATGGTCCTCAATGCCAAGGGCGACGTGACGCATGCCTCCGGCGCGCTCCCGCCCGCGGGCATAAGGCTCGGCGATCATGGCTTTCTCGGTGCGCTCGCCGGCGATCGCTCAGCGGGCTTGCAGGTGAGCGAGCCCATCCGCGATGCGAACGGGCAATGGGGCATTCCGCTCGCACGCCGCCGCAGCCTCGCGAACGGCGACTTCGCCGGCGCCGTCGTCGCCGTGCTGGACCCGCTCTATTTCGAGGAATTCTTCAAAGCCGTCGACCTCGGTGACGACAGCGCCATTTTGCTCCATCGTCGCGACGGCACGGTGCTGGCAGGCTTTCCGCACGTCGAGTCGACCATCGGCACGTCCTATGCGAGCTTGCCGCCCTGGACCGAAGTCTTGTCGCGCGATCTCGCCGGCATCGTGCGCATGCCGAGTCCGCTCGACGGCAGCCAGCGCATCGTCGCCGTCCGCGCCCTCAAGGCGTACCCCTTGGTGGTCATCGTGTCGGCGGGCGAGCGGGCCGTGCTCGATCAATGGGTCGACCAGGCGCTCGAGTTCGGATTCACCGCCTTTTTCCGCTGCCTCGTCGTCGTCGGGATCTGCGCAGTGCTGGTGCGTCAGCGGCGTCGACACAAGCAGCTGCTCGGCGCCGTCGCCGCCGCGCGCGACGAGGCGCAGCGCGCGAACAAGGTGAAGTCGGAGTTTCTCGCCAACATGAGCCACGAGCTCCGCACGCCGTTGAATTCCATCATCGGCTTCTCCGAGCTGATGACCAAGGAGGTGTATGGTCCGATCGGCAACAAGGACTATGTGCAGTTCGCGCGCTACGTTCTCAGCAGCGGCCAACACCTTCTGAACCTGATCAATGACGTGCTCGACATGTCGAAGATCGAAGCCGGCCGCCTGCGGCTGAGCGATGAGACCTTCGACGTCGGCATGGCCGTCGATGAGGTGCTGGACCTCGTTAAGCTGCAAGCCGCCGGCAAAGGCATCGCGATCGGTCGCGACATGCGGTCCCACCCGTTGTCGCTGCGCGCCGATCTCAGGGCATTCCGGCAGATCCTGTTCAATCTGCTGTCGAACGCCATCAAGTTCACGCCGGAGGCGGGCCGGGTGCGTGTCGATGGCGGGCTTGGCGACAGCGGTCACCTCGTCATCAACGTCGCCGATAACGGCGTCGGCATTCCCGAGGAGGTGATCGGGCGGGTGTTCGCGCCGTTCGAGCAGGTGGACAAGGGCCTCTCGCGGAAGGTCGAGGGTACCGGGCTCGGTTTGGCGATTACCCGTGGGCTGATGGAGCTGCACGGCGGGACGATCTCCATCAAGAGCGCCGTCGGGCAAGGGACGACGGTGACGTTGGCATTCCCGGCCGAGCGGGTGGCGGCAGCATGACGGCGGTACAGAGGCGGAGGCGAAATTGAACGCGCCGACGAAGAAGCGGCTGCGCGTGCTGCTCTGCGACGACGACCTCGCCAATCGCGAGCTGTGCCGCGCCATGCTCGTGCCTGCCGAGATGGTCGTCGATGCATTCGCCGACGCTCCCTCGGCGATCGAGGCGCTACGCGCCAGCCATTACGACATCGTGCTGATGGACGTGATGATGCCGGGAATGTCCGGGATCGATGCCACGCGCGTCATCCGCCAGCTGCCCGGCTGGGCCGGTAGCGTTCCGGTCATCGGCATCACCGCGCGCGTCTCCGAGGAGGCGGTGAGCGAGTGCCTGCTGAGCGGGATGAATCAGGTCCTGACGAAGCCGATCAGGCGCATGGAGCTGCTCAAGACCGTGACCGAGCTCGTGGCGGGGGTTTGCTGATCGATTTTGGGTGGACGCCGGGTGGGAGCCATTCTAGCCACCACGCGCCGTCAAAGATTAGACCCGGTTCGATCCGGGTTGTCGCCAATGCCGCATTATCGGAAGAGCGCCACCAAGGACTGCGGCTGTCCATTAGCGATATTCAACGTCTGGATCGAGAGCTGCTGCTGCACCTGCAATGCCTGCAGCTGCGAAGAAGCTCGCGCCAGGTCCGCATCGACGATGCTGCCGAGGCCGATATTGGTCGCATCGGACAGCTGCGAGATGAACGAATCCTGGAAGTTGACCGACTTGGTGTCGGAACCGAGGTTGCCGAGCACGTCGGCGATCGAAGACTGGGCCAGAAGCAAGGCCGAGAGCGCCTGCGCTGCCTGGTACGTCGAGCTGATGTTCTGGTTCCCGAGGAGAACCGACTGCAACGTGAACGAGCTGTTCGACCGTAGGACCAAAGTCGAGCCGTCGATGTTGGCGATGACGTTGATCGAACTTGAGGCAGCCGACAGCAGATTGCGGCCGTTGTAGGTCGCGTTGCTGATGAACGTATTGACCTGTGCGATCAGGTTC